>JACQXX010000087.1 GCA_016208495.1 Acidobacteriota bacterium
GCGATTGACTACGATGGAACAAGTGCCACACCGTTTGACGACCAGATTCTGTACCTGGACATCAACTTCAACGGGAACACGGCAGGAAACGTCGGGTTTTCAGTGAACGGACAGTTGGACTTCGCGGGCAACCCGGTGTCAGTGACGGTGGGGAACATCACGGGTGGATTGATTCCAGACGTGGCGTACCTGTGCTCGGGATCATTTAACACGGGCGTGTCGGACGGGTTCGCGGGAATTGACGTGGCGTCGGATGCGGCGCCAGGGTCACCGGAACAGGTGATCGGCGGCGGTGTGGGCGCGGGCAACGCGGTGGTTGCCGAAGCGGGCTTCACGGGAAGCGTGTATGATGCGCAGGGAGCCGTTGGCAGCGTCAACGACTATGACGATGAAGCGGGAACGATTGAAAACAACCGTCGGCAGTTTGACGTGGCGCCGATCACGGCGTTCCAGGGAAATCTGTGCCCACGGGCGATTATGTTCTCCCGGACGTCACAGTTGCAGGACGGCGCCAACGACCTGGTGTTTGTGGCGACGGACTTTGGCTCAGTCGGGGACGGCGTGGCCGGGATCGATAGCGACGGAGACCTGCTGGACGATGTGTTGTCAGCCCCGGATCGGAGCGCGGACCCAGTCGGGTCGGTGTTTGTGTTGTTGAACGACACCACGAGCGCGTCATTCCAGGGAACAATCCTGCGCAATGCGCGCCGCCAGGATGAAGATTATGACTTTGGATCAACGCCGCCCTTCCCATTTGGGAAACAAAACGGGTTGATTCTGCCATCCGGCAACCTGCCATCAGGGGTGTCAGGTGGGGACTTCAACGGGGACAACGTGTTTGACATTTGTTCGTCAAACAACCTGTCGGGAACGGTGACGGTGTTTAACTCCGGACCGATTGCGGCGGTGCAGCCAACGGCGGCGCCAACCTCACCCCAGGTGAGTTCATATCCGAACATTTTGACGGCGTTTTTGCCAGTGGGCGGATCACCGACAACGGTGTACACACAGGATCTGAACGGGGACAGCAAACTCGACATTCTGGGAACGAACCTGTTGCCAGGTGGCTATGCGCTGTTCGGTTCATCAACCGCGGGTGGAACCCTGTTCAATCAGGGAACGCTGCGTGGATTGGGCCTGGATTCAGTGGTGACGAGCAATGGCGCGGTGTCATTGGCGATCAACACGATTCCGGCGAGCGGTGTGATTCCGATCAACGGGCTGCGGGATCCGATTGAATTCGGGGACAATGCGGGAACGTTGCTCGACATCGTGATTGCACGCGGCAGCACGCCATCGGATCTGACGGGCGCGCCAGGCGGCCTCAACGTGGGCTACGGAACGGCGTCGGGAGCGAACTTCGTGCAGTTCGGCACCGTGCGGTTGAGCAGCTTTGTGGGTGTGGCCGAAGGCAACATCAACAACGATGCGCTGCCGGATGTGGCGATTGTGGATCGCGGAGCGTTCCAGATCGTGATTCTGCAGAACAGTGCGGATGGATTGGCGGCGACGGCCCGGCGACGGATCGGGTTGTTCAACCTGCTGGACTTCTTCCCCCGCAACGAAGCGGGTGGTTTGACGTCATTGGACATCGGCGATGTGAACCGGGACAACCTGCGAGACATCGTGGTGGCCGTGGACGGACCAAACGATCAGGCAGTGGTGCTCTATAACCTGGGCAGCACGCAGATTGACTTTGACACGCGGTTTGCAATTCGCGCGTTCCCAATGGGCGGCGACCCAACAGCGATCAAGCTGGCGGATCTGGCCGGACCAGCGGGACCGGGAAGCGGAACGGCGACTGGAAAAGATGGGGCACCGGAAATGATCGCGGTGAACCGACGCACCAACAGCGTGACAACGCTGATCAACAACGGCGCTGGAATTTTCGGCCAGGGCCGGGTGGCGGAAACGGGCGGCTTTGATCCGCTGTCACAGGCGATTGCCGACTACAACGACGATGGCAAGTTGGACACCGCGGTGTTGAACCGAGGCCGTCGTGGATTGGGAACCGGCACGGGTGAAGAAGATGACTCAGTGGTGAGCATCATGTTGGGCAATGGCGATGGATCATTCCAGGCGACGAACTTCCTGGTGCCAGTGCCACGGCAGTCAGTATCAATCGCCGCCGCCGGATACGGGGTGGTGCGCAATGCAATTCAGATTGACATTCCAGACCTGAACCTGGATGGAATCATCGACCTGGGAGTGGCGTCACAGTTGGGCGGCGATTTGACCAACGATATTGACAACCCATTCACGGTCAATGATTCAGATGGAACGGATGAAGCGGGAGCGTTGACGGTGCTGTTCGGCAGTTCAAGCCAGGATGGCCAGTTTACGCGGTCAACGCAGTCACAGTCGCTGGTGGACACGGTGCGAACCGGTGGCCGGGTGGCGACCTTCCCAGGATCGCCAGATCCGCTGGGACTGTATCCAGTGATTGGATACGGTGAATTGTCAATCAACGCCGACTACAACCAGAATGGACGTCCAGACGCCCACGTGGGTGGTGTGGAAACCAACAATGGCAACCTCATTGGGGGCGGCGGATCAAACGATGGCGTGTTGGAAGACCTGTTCGCGGGAACAATGACGAGCCTGGACAACCTGAGCGCCGCGTTTGCCGCGCAACGGACGACCAACGTGTTCCCATCAGGGTTGAATAACCTGCTTACGACTTCTGGAACGGCGCCAGTGGACGAAGACAACGTGACGGGCGTGGCGTCAGCCGGCGCGTTCGTGGTGAGCGACACGGGAGCGATTGTTGACCAGTTCACCAACGACTTTGATCTGGGCAACTTCCAGATTGCACCCGATGCCGTGAGCGTGACGCGCATTGGTCGGGTGTATGAAAGCATCAACATCACCAGCATTTTGAACCACGCGCCAATCGTGACGACCTCGAACGGGAATCGTGCGTTTGACGGCCCAGGCCGGAAAGTTGTGTTGTCGGAAGCCGAGCAGAAGACAATCAACGTGAAAGCCGAGGACGTGGACCAGAGCCTGGATGGCCGGTTGTTGAAGTATCGGTTAGTGGAATTCCCAAGCTTTGTGTCATTGACGGATAACGGTAATGGTACAGCGTCAATTTCAGTGAAACCAGGATTGACGGATGGATCAGCCACCGCCAACAATGGTTTGGGTCAGGATTATCGAGTGGCCGTGGAAGTGACCGATCAGGACTTCCGTCTGCCGCTGACGAGCCTGCTGTTCTTCCGAATCTTTGTGAAAGACGCGCCAACCGCGCCGTCAATCACGCCGATTCCGGATCAAGTCGTGAATGCGACCCTGTCATTGGCGGTGCCAGTGACGGCGACGGATGCGACCAACCGCCGCTTGACGATGTCAACGACGTTTGCGCAGCCATTCTCAACCTTCACGGATGGTGGTGGTGGAACGGCGCTGTTCCAGTTCCGGCCAACCGAAGCCAACGGTGGCGTGTTCAACGTCAGCGTGACGGCGACCAATGACCTGGGCTTGAGCGCGACGGCGAGCTTCAAGCTGACGGTGATTGTCAACACCGCCCCAACCCTGAGCACGATTGCTGATATTACCACTCAGGAATTGAGGGATAGTGTTGTGACGGTTAAGGCAATTGACCCAGACCTGGGGACGTTGAATCAGACGTTGACCCTGTCAATGTCAGGGGCCCCAAGCTTCGCGATCCTGAGCGATGCTGGGAACGGCAACGGAACGATCACGTTGTCACCGAAGATTGGTGATGCGGGAACGTACCGGATCACGGTGCGTGCGCTGGATAACGGTATCCCAGCCAAGACGGGTGAAGTGAGCTTCAACGTGACGGTGACGTCAACGGTGCAGATCACTGCCGCCAGCTTTGCCAAGAAACGCTTGTTCGTGGCGGGTTCAAACTTCGGTCCGAACCCAACCCTGATCGTCAATGGTGTGACGGTGCCGGCCAATCTGATTGTGCCGACCTCCGCGCCAAACAGCATCACGGCCAAGGGCAACAACAAGAAACAGTTGGGCCTGCGCAAGGGCACCAACACCCTCGAAGTGATTGGCATCAATGGTGTCAAGTCAGCGGCCTACACGCTGAACCTCGCCGATGCTGAATAGTCTCTGAGAGGCAGTGCTTCGGCCTGCTTCCACGGCGGGTGGGTTTCATAACCCACCCGCTTTTTTATTTTTCGAGACTGCCCAACCCGGAAAATTGGTGAGACATTGGTTGAATATCAGTCGTATGCTTGGACGATTCCTTTCACCCCAATCACCAATCACCAATCACCACATCCGCCCAGTGAAAAAACCATCCAACCTGAAGAGGTTTTTCATCGGACTATGTCTTATATCGAAATCATCAGATTAGCACTTAGTGCTATACTGGCCCATAAGTTACGGTCATTTTTGACGTTACTTGGGGTCATTTTCGGAGTTGCCACGGTCATTGTTGTTGTTTCGCTGATTGAAGGGTTTAACACCTATGTTGATGAAAAAATTTCGGACATGGGCCCCAATGCAATTGTGATTCGAAAATTCAGCATTGACGATTTCAACAGTCTTGATGCCTTTGAAAAGGCGCAAAAACGAAACAAAGATATAAAGTTGGAAGATCTGGAAGCGATCAAAGCTCAATCCCGGTATGCCATATCAGTTGGCGCGCAAACCGGAGGTGGGGCAGAGGTCAAGCGTGGGGATGAAATCCTGTATGAAGTCAGTCTCACGGGCCGAACTGATACGATGGGAGACATCCAGCGCATGGAAGCGGTTCATGGCAATTATTTTACCTTCCAGGATCTTGAGCATAAGCGGCAGGTCTGTTTTATTGGATCAGAAGTTGCCGAACGTTTGTTTAAAACGGCCAATCCAATTGGAGGCGAGATTAAAATTGACGGTCGAGTCTTTTCGGTCGTTGGAGTTTCCAAATCACTTGGATCCGCCTTTGGTGCCTCGCGGGACAAGTTTATTGATATCCCGCTCACAACCTTTCAGAAAATCTATGGTACCCGGCGCTCGCTTGCCGTCTATGTCCAGGTTGCGAATGAACAGGTTGTCCCAGACGCCGTGGATGAAGTCCGTGTCATTATGCGGAACCGCCGGCATTTATCATTTGGGGACCTGGATAATTTTGGGATTACTACGGTAGAAATGATTTCAAATCTGCGTCAGCGGATCTTTGGCACTATTCAGATGACCGCCATCGGAGTTACTTCAATTGCCTTAGTGGTGGGCGGCATTGTGATTATGAACATAATGCTGGTTTCGGTAACTGAGCGAACCCGTGAAATTGGCATTCGAAAATCTTTAGGTGCT
Organism: Acidobacteriota bacterium; assembly: GCA_016208495.1. Taxonomy (NCBI): domain Bacteria; kingdom Pseudomonadati; phylum Acidobacteriota; species Acidobacteriota bacterium. The sequence continues at coordinate 5,278 of JACQXX010000087.1, forward strand.
CGTCGAACTGATATCATTCGTCAATTTCTGGCTGAATCGTTTGTTCTGGCTCTGGTTGGGGGAGCGATTGGGGTCACGATTGCCTATATGATTGCCTTGTCCCTGGCAGCTTTTACACCAATTCCAGCCCGACTTCCTCTGGTGGCTGTCTTTCTGGCATTACTGGTCTCTGGAGGGGTGGGAATTGCTTCGGGCGTGTATCCAGCCTGGCGAGCCGCCTCATTGGATCCTATCCGCGCCTTGCGAGCTGATTAAGGCAGGTTTGAAGACGGGGAGTAACACAAATGAACCAGTTATTGAATAATGTGTTGATGGGATTCGATACCCTCAAAGCGCATAAACTACGGACCTTCCTGACAATTCTGGGGGTTATTGTTGGTACTTCAACTGTGATTGTCATTTCTGCCTTTGTTTCAGGTATCAATGTCCAGGTAACCAAGGAAATCGAAGCCTGGGGGACCAATACCATTTATGTCTATAAGTTCAACCCAGGATTTAACTTCCGCCCAACGCTTGAAGAACGAACCCGTAAGCCCATAACCAAAAAAGAAGCCGTCGCCATTCGCGAAGGGTGCCCTTCGGTCAAAGAAGTGGCACTGTTTCTTTCTCCAATTGATTTTTCAAATGAAGGAGGGCGATTGGAGCGCCGGATTCCAATTCGGTATCAGGACCATGAAATGCGCAATAGTACCTTACAAGGGACCTGGCCAGCTTATGAGCGAATGGGGGTCGTGAATCTCAGCGAAGGACGCTTTTTTACCGAAGAAGAAAACACTCGATGTGACCGGGTTTGTGTCATCGGTTTGGACGTTGCTGAGACCTTGTTTCCAACAACTGCTGCGTTAAATCGTGAGGTATTGATTGATAATTATCCCTTCCAGGTGATTGGTGTGCTTGCCCGGCGCGATCATTTTCTGGTGGGAGATGATGATGCCAATAATGAAAACAAAGCCGTTTACATCCCATATGAAACCTGCCACAAAATGTATCCCCACCTTGATGACCATTTTGTGATGGGAATGGCCAAACCGGGAGAACTGGATGCTGCCGTCAATGAAATGACCAGTGTCCTTCGACGCGTGAGAAAAGTTTCATACAACGACCCTGATAATTTCGGTGTTTCGACCTCAGACAACATTGTTGAGCAATTTGGCCAGATCACTGGTGGTATATTTTTGCTCATGGTCGCTATCTCAAGCGTTGGCCTCTTGATTGGTGGTATCGGAGTGATGAATATCATGCTGGTTTCAGTGACTGAGCGAACCAAGGAAATTGGCATTCGCAAAGCCATCGGTGCCCGGCAACGCGATATCATTCAACAGTTTTTGATTGAAGCTGTCACTTTGACTGGGATTGGCGGATTGATTGGGATTGGAATTGGATGGTTAATGGCGATTGGAATCCAGTATGTACTTCCTTCTTATGTACCACCATTAGCCCCAGTTGTTGGGATGGTTGTATCGGTGGCAACTGGCGTCATCTTTGGATTATGGCCGGCTATGAAAGCTGCCCGGCTTGACCCAATTGAAGCCCTTCGATACGAATAATATTTATAAGGGAGTCGGATGGAAATATCATACCACCAGGGTTCAGGGTTTTCGGAAGGGATGAGGGATGAAGGATGAGGGATGAAAAAATCACCCTGTCACTTTGTCAGTCGGTCATCTTGTCAGGGTTTAGGGTTCAGGGCCAGATACTCCAGTTTGAGCGGTACCTGCCGGTTCCCCAGTCCTCATTTTGAGTGGGATCAAGTCACTTCATCGCCTCAAACCCTGAAACCCTGAAACCCTGAAACCTGAACCCGATTTCATTGGGATTTTATTTTCTTCCGGATCCCTAATGCCAGTTGATATAACAACCTGCAGCCTTAGACAAAAAAGTTGAAAGCAGAATTATTATGTCGTTGACAGAACAAGAGATCAGTGGGTATGCCTGCCCTAAATGTCATACTCCGGTTCAACTGGCGGCTGATAAATCCTCGGTCGTGTGCCCCCAGTGCAAGGTTGCCTTCCCAATTCAGGAAGATATCCCCCATCTTATCTTTGAAGAATCCATTCCTTGCTCATGAATCCAGAAGCAATTCGACGAGTGTTACTCGTTCGATTGAGGTCAATTGGTGATACGGTGCTCATGACCCCGGTCTTGGAAGCCTTAAAGCAGTGGTCACCCAATATCTCAATTTCAGTTGTAAGCGAGCCCCTTTCGGCACCAGTTCTTGAAGCTCACCCCCTGGTTGATCAGTTATTTATTGTTCCACGAACCCGCAAAAAATGGCGAGATTTGATTCAACGAGGACGGCTGATTCAGGATTTAAGACAGGAAGGCTTTGATCTGGCGGTCAATTTACACGGAGGTACAACCGGGGCCTGGATTTGCTGGCTTTCAGGGACACCACGCCGGGTCGGGTTTGCACTCCCCAATACAAAATTTCTGTTAACGACTGTTATTCCGCCACCCCAGGAAGTCTGGCAAAAAAAGACGATTCACTGCGTGGAGCAACAACTTGCCTGGATCAAATACCTGGGAATCCCAATTCAACATCCCCCAACGCTTTCACTCAAATGCCAGCCTGAGAGTTTGAAAACCGTTGCCGCTTTTCTCACCGTCAACGGCATTTCATCACCCTATGCCGTTTTTCACCCGGCGGCAGCTTTTGCAACCAAACAATGGGCACCGGTGCGATTTGCTCAAGTGATTGACCGTGTCAGGGAATTAGGGCTGAAACCAATTATTTGCGTGGCCAGGTCTGAAACTGGGGTGGCACGGGCTATTCAAGGAGACCTGATTTCCAGAGATGAAACGCTTGTAATTGACCATTTTTCGCTTTCAGAAATGATGGCCCTCATTGCTGGGGCGTCACTTTTTGTCGGGAATGATAGTGGCCCAGCGCATATTGCTGCAGCTTTGGGGCGTCCAATGGTGGTTATTTTTGGATCTTCAAACGAGGAAGTCTGGCATCCGTGGACAACCTCACCCCATGAGGTGGTCCGCCGCCGACTTCCATGTGTTCCCTGTGCCGGGTACACCTGTCAGGTATTTCCAGAGCCGGAATGCATTAAAGGAGTTGAAGTGAGGGATGTACTTCAGGCAATTCAGCGAGTGCTTGGCACCTGGTAGCCTGATATCTGGGGACTGGGTTGAGGATGTGTCATCCTTTTAAAGATCAGGCCCAATCCTCATTAGCTTGGAACCGGCATATCTTCGTCAACCCATTCCTGATACCGAATCATATCCGCCCCAGAGAATCGTTTTAAAAGCTCAGGTCTATCCAAAAGCTGCCCAGCTCCGACCACCACTGCTTCCATCGGGTTCGACGCCCGCATGGCCGGTAATCCAAGTTCAAGGTGAACCCGCCGATAAAAGTCTCGAAGCAGTGACCCGCCGCCAGCCAGAGTTACACCAGTTCGATGAATATCAACGGCTACGGCTGGTTTACTTGACTCAATGACCTGTCTGATTCCTTCGATGATGGTGTCGAGGGTATGGTCGAGAGCTTCAACCACTTCGCTTTGCAATAATGTCAATTCACGAACTTTATAGTTGGTGAGGTTTTTCCCGGTGACCAGCATTGACGCTTCGTTTTCCTGTGGAATGGCTGAGCCAAGGTTGATCTTGATTTGTTCCGCCGATTGTTCGTCAATCACCAACTTATGTTTGCGGTGCAGGTATTCAACAATATCCTGGGTCATGCGATTTCCGGCAATTTCAAGCGATTTTGAAGCGATAATTCCAGTGGTACTGACAATTGTGATGTTGGTTGTGCCACCACCGATATCAACCAGAAGATGGGCTTGAGGGCTGCGAAACATCACCTCAGAGCCGACTGCCGCCGCCAGTCCTTCGTCAATTAAGAACACTTTGTTCGCCCCAATACTATAGGCCGCATTGCGGAGCGCCCGACGTTCGGTTTGAGTGGCTGAACTGGGAATACTCACCACCAGTTTGCAGTATCGGCGTGATTCGCGTTTACAGGCGGCGTGAAAGAAATTCCGAAGCATTTTTTCCGCCAGATCATAGTCGGCAATGGTTCCATCCTTCATCGGACGATGAACCACGGTGTCGTATGGCTCGCGGCCAAGCATCGCAATGGCCCGTCGCCCAACCGCGACAACGTTCCCCGTATCCCGATTAATGGCAATCGCTGATGGCTCATTGAGAATAATCCCATGGCCACGGGAGTAAATCAGGGTATTGGCCGTACCGAGGTCGATTGCAACCCCGCTGACAAAAAAATTCCGAATCGATTCCCACCACATGATCTATCACCCTTGATGAAAAAACGAAAAAAGGAAGAACTCAACCGAACTGTGGGATGCAGAGCAACCTGGTTGTGTTTTTAGAATGAGCCAACCGTCTTTATCAGAGCAGGTTGCGAATTGCAAAGGACAAATGAAAGCCTCAAGTCAGTGAAGAAAAAACAGGATGAAATTGGGTTCTTCATCCTATCTTCGGCGTGGAGACCCGGTCCTGGCTGGGCCGGGAGGAAACGCCGCTCCTTTTTGAGTTGATACGAAAGCGGGAAGAACGAATCCTTCCCACCCTCGATGTGATGTGAAGAGAGTACATCACGCACCGATTTGCATCGGGTAGTGCGTACCGGTCTAACTGTGACCGCCGACCGGATTCGACTTCCTCTCGACCGGATTTGGGAAGGTTTGCCGTGACCGGCACTGGCACTGACTCCCATGCCTGTTTAACCTGTCACCGTAGGGCAGCGGACTGAGGCGGCATCCGCAGGTACCTGTATATTCTTCCCAATCGGTTCCCGTGATTTGCACGGGGGTCTGGTCAACCGGAGCTTGAGCCAATCTCCCCACACCGGCCATCCGTCAGGATGGCGTCGTGGCGACACAACTCAAGCTCGGCCCTTGAGGACCGAGTCTGTTGACTTACTTTTCCAGGGAGCGTTTTTCACTTATAGTATTACTTACTATTGGATAAAAAGCTATCCTCCGTGCCGATCACTATGCGAACAATTAAGGAAATATCAGGCAGTTAAAATGATAGATGATACTGATGAAAATAACTCGACCACAGTGGATAGAATGTTGGGAGTCTGGAGAAGCAATGAACGTGAGCCCGGAGGCTGGTTTAGGAAAATTTGAATGTGCCTATAAGAGGTATTTCGGAGAAGAAAGTCTGTTTCTTGATGAGTGTCTGTGCCTTCAGTTGCTTGCCCAGTGTGAGATCCAGTATCTCATTCAATCTTGAGACCCCGGACGCGGCTGCCCGACCAGAATGGCAATCAAACACCAAATCCGCGAACCCGTCGTGATCGAGTAACTGGAAAACTTGAATTCAATGGAAGACTCGTTTTCGGGGCCACCAGTTTTGACTGTGGTTCCTGGTTTGGCGGCGCCTCGGTTGCATCCGTTTCAGGTTGAGTTGGTTCGGATTGTTCTTCAAAGTGCTTCAGGATTTGGGGGCGAGCCTGCTTGACCGCTGCCACCAGACCAAGATAGACACTTTGAAATTCGTCAAATCCAACCTGGGGATCCGTTCGAACAGAAAACTTAAACCCAATATCATCTTCTTCATCAATAAAAAATGCCCCCACTGCCAGTTGATCGTTGAGGCTGAGTAAAGTCTTAAAAAGTAGAGTTGGATTGGCTATTTTTTTGGTATTTCCAAATTTGTAGGCATAAAAGCCCAGCATTTTCTTCGATGGCATGTTGACCAAAACCAGGTCCACCACCTCTTTTCCACTCTGATAATGTGTCACCAGGGTGCTGGTATTCCCTTGTCGTTTTTCACTCTTGACATTCATTCGTTTCAAATATCCCTGCAGGGTATCAACCAGGGTTGGAGCCGGTTTAGGGACAGTCGGGGTTGATTGACCGGAAGTTGTACTGGTTGCCGGTGAGGTCGTTTTTTTCTTGGGCGGCGGAGCCTCCTGGGCAGAGACCGCGGGTCCTGTCAGGAAACAGAAAAGCAGAGGCAACAAGGCAGATGCAAAATGGGTCAAGCGCATAAAAAGAGTGATGGACAAGTTCGAGTTTGGTGCGGTGGCTGGAGGAATTGAGGGGATTGAGGGGTATGAAAAACCCGAAGCCCGGTTGCAAAGTAGCATGCTCTGGAAAAGGCTGGCAAGGATTCTTTTCCTGACCAAAATATGCTCAAATAGGGCGCCGTAATCACCGTCACTCCATTCAATTCCATGAAGAAAAAGTGCTGGTGGTTGAATTCAATATCACGATTTGAAAGTGATTTCCTTTCTTACCCAAATCCATGTCAGAACAAAAAGTTGTTTCGTCTCCAGCCGTGGAAACACTTGAAACCGAGTTAGCTGAGTTTGCTCGTCACCAATTTCGGAAATTTGCTCCGCGCAAGGTGGCGCCCGCTGAGTTTCAGGTTCGATTTTACCCGTATGCCGGGTTTAACAATACCATCCGACTGCGGCAGGGAACGCTACTGATCCGGCTGTCTGATTTACTCAAAGGTGCCTCGCCGGTGGTTCGGCACGCGATTATTGGTATTTTAATTGCCAAGATTTTAAAGAAGCCGGTTCCGGTTGAGTATGAAGAAGCCTTTCGAGTTTTTACGCAACTTCCCAGTGTCAAAACTGCCATTGAGCGCGCCCGCCGGGTCCGAGGGTTTAAGCACGTCACTGGTGAAAAAGGCCAGGTCTATGACCTTGGAGAACTGTTTCAAACACTCAACCATCAATATTTTTCTGATGAATTAAGCCAGCCAACCCTGACCTGGAGCCGAACCCAAACCCGCCGGATTCTCGGTCATTATGACCGGGCTCACCACACCATTGTCATCAGCCGAACCCTTGATGATCCACGCGTCCCAGGCTACGTTGTGGCCTATGTGCTGTATCACGAAATGCTGCATATCAAGCACCGGGTTCGTTCCGTCAATGGTCGAAATTGTATTCACTCAACTGAGTTTCAGACCGAAGAACGTGTCTTTGCCAGGTATACCGAAGCCCAACAGTGGTTAAGTGAACTTGCTCGTCGTCCCAAACCCAAGCCGGTCCGGAGAAAATCACCTGCCAAGCCAAATAGTGGTTAGTGATTAGTGATTAGTGGTTAGAAATCAACACTTTCCAAGAACCAAGCACCAAATAGTGGTTAGTGGTTAGTGGTTAGTGGTTAGAAATCAACACTTTCCAAGAACCAGGAACTCACCACTCACTCACCACTACTAACCTTCTTAAACATTGCGAAGCGGAAAATTGCGTCCGGCCATGTTGGGTGGAAGCGAGCATTCAGCCGCTTCGGTTAACTCCTGGGCAAATTCCAGGGTTGACGAGGGGCGATCCTCAGGTTTTTTGCTAAGGGCTCGCAAGACCACGTCTGAGACAGGTTTGGGCAAATCTGGTCGGAGCGTGTTGGGTGGTTGAGGTGGAATCCGAACGTGCTTGTTGGCCAGTTGCATTACGGTCGGAGCATTAAATGGAACGCATCCAGTGAGCATTTCATACAAAATCACTCCCAGCCCATAGACATCAGTGCGAGCGTCAATGGTTTTGTCCATCCATTGTTCGGGGGACATATAGTAGGGAGTTCCCGCCACCCGGCCCTGTTCAGTCAATGTTTTCATTAAGTTACCGGTAAACCGAAGTTTGGCCAGACCAAAATCAATGACTTTGACAACTTCGCCCTGGCCTTCATATTTCTCAACAATAATGTTTTCCGGTTTCAGATCACGGTGAATGATTTTGTTGTTATGGGCGACATTCAGTGCCGAACACATCTGGTTAAACAGATGAACCGTCCGATGGAGATCAAGCATCTTTTCCTCGCGCAAAACCTGGCGCAAGGTTCGGCCAGACAGCATTTCCATCACCAGGAACGTGATGCCGTCAGGTGTGACCCCAAAATCATACACGGCAATGGTGTTTGGATGATGGATTCGGCCCAGGGCAAGTGCTTCGCGTCGGAACCGTTCGGTTGCGGCTGAGTCAGCCACCAGTTCCGGTTTCAGGACTTTTACGGCGACATCATCCTGAATTGATAATCGTCGGGCACGATACACGGCACCACTGGCCCCTTGACCAATTTTGGACTTGATCAGGTATTTGTTATCAAGCGTTCGGCCCAATAAATAATCTTCACCCGCCAGTTCTGGTAGTCTGGTTCCGTCTTCTGGGCAAAATCGCATGGTATCTGGCCAATCTCGGGTACAACGTGGGCATTTTTTCATAGGCAACTTAGGGTGAGACAAGCCAACCTGACAGAGTTTATTCTACCAGGTGGAGGAAGTTCCCTGGTGTATCCTCTTTGACAACTTGTTCCCTCTGGCCAACCGTGGCAATGAGGGGATTGGCACGTGCAAGCGATTGAATTGATTGTTTTTCGGAGCGTGGAGATTGTGGGTGAACAGACTGGCCCAGTATACGATGTTTCACAAGAAAGCGCCAATCAGGGAACGCAAAAGCCCAAAGAAAAAGGGCTGAAAACATCAGGCTGAAGACAGTAGGCTCGGGGTATGAAACCCATTTTCTTCAGCCCCGAGCTTGCGAGACTTCAGCCCCAAGCCCTAAGCCCTGGTTTGTTCAGCCCCAAGCCCTAAGCCCGCCTTCTTCAGCCCTAATTCCCAGGTTCCTTGAGCATATATCCCGCACCACGAATGGTATGAATCAACTTCGGTTCAAAGTCGCGATCTATTTTGTTCCGCAGGTAGTTGATATAAACGTCAATCACATTTGTCAGCGTATCAAATGACAAATCCCAGACCTTTTCAGACAGAACGGTGCGCGAAAGCACGCGATTGGGGTTTTGCATCAGGCATTCAAGCAGGGCAAATTCTTTGGCTGTCAGCAAGATTTCTTTGCCGCTCCGCATAACCTTCCGGGCGACTGGGTCAAGCATAAGGTCCGCGACTCGAAGGACGGGTGAGGTATCCTGTCGCGAACGCCGGATCAATGCCCTGATTCGAGCCACCAGTTCAACAAAGGCAAATGGTTTGGTCAGGTAATCATCTGCCCCAAGATCAAGCCCTTGAACCCTGGTTTCCAGGTCATCTCGGGCAGTCAAAATCAGAATTGGGGTGTGGACCTGGCTTTCCCGAAGTCGCCGACATACTTCGAGCCCGCCCATGGAAGGCAGCATCAAATCCAAAATAATGACGTCATAAGGAAATTGAAGCGCCTGGATGAAGCCGTCTTCGCCGTCATGGACCACATCAACCGCCATTCCTTCTTCTTTCAGGCCGCGTTCCACAAGCGAAGCCATTTTCACTTCATCTTCGATCACCAAAACTCTCATGTCAGTTTCGTTTTACCCGTTTTCTTACCCTGGAGGCCATCCAAGGTCACGTCCACCTAGCACGTGGACATGTAACTGAAAAACTGTCTGTCCAGCGTTGCGTCCAGTGTTGACCACCACTCGATATCCGGTTTCCGCAATACCCGTTGTTTGGGCAATTTGAGCCGCCACCCGCAACAAGTGCCCAAGCAGTTGTGTGTCTTCTCCGGTTGCTTCACTGATTGATTCCAGTGGTTTGCGGGGAATCACCAGGATATGAACCGGCGCCTGGGGGTTGATATCACGAAAGGCGACACACTGGTCATCTTCAAACACAATATCCGCCGGGATTTCCCGGCGCGCAATTTTCAGAAAAATGTTGTTTGGATCTGCCATAAAGGGAAGTCCTTTGAGGAAGAGCGAGTTGTGAGTAGCGAATAGCGAGTCGTCAAGCCAGGAAAAGAAGGTACGGAGTAGTCAGGACAAAATCAGGTGAGGTCTTTAGTAAAATTTCACAGATATTTTCAACACGGAGTTCGCGAAAAGAATCAATCATTTACCAGATTGGATATCCTGGTGATCTTATGAAAAAGCACAGAGCAAGTATGGCTTGACGACTCGCTATTCGCTACTCGCTACTCGCTTTTGAATTGTTAACTCCGAAACCGTTCGATTTGGGCGCCGACCGAGCACAATTTTTCTTCAATTCGTTCATAGCCCCGATCAATGTGGTAAACCCGATCCACAATGGTTTCGCCATCCGCCGCCAGACCGGCCAGCACCAGGGAAGCACTGGCGCGTAAATCGGACGCCTGGACTCCAGCCCCCGTGAGTTTCCCCGTGCCACTCACGATAGCCTGATTTCCACGAAGTGTAATGTGCGCACCCATGCGCATCATTTCACTGGCGTGCATAAACCGGTTTTCAAAAATGGTTTCGGTGATGACCGATGTTCCTTCGGCGTGGGTCATCACGGCCAGATACTGAGCCTGCATATCGGTTGGGAAGGCCGGGAAGGGAAGCGTTGTCACATTTAAGGCTTTCAGTGGCCCGGCATAGGACGCATGAAGGGCAACATCGCTTAGCCGATCAATTTTGAGGCCGGCTTCCTGAAACTTATCAATCACCGCTGTCAGGTGATCTGGGTTGCAATCAGTAATTTCCAGATTGCCCTGGGTTATGGCCGCAGCCGCCAGAAGGGTTCCGGCTTCAATTCGGTCAGGAATGATCGTGTGCTCAGCACCACGTAACCGCTCGACGCCTTCAATGACAATGGTTGGTGTTCCCGCACCCGTGATCCGGGCGCCCATTCGATTGAGCAGCACTGCCAGATCAACGACTTCGGGTTCACTGGCGGCGTTTTGGAGCACTGTTCGGCCACGTGCCAGCGCACCGGCCATCATCAGGTTTTCAGTCCCGGTGACCGTTACCTGATCAAAATAGACTTCGGCTCCAACCAGTTTGTCGGCATGGGCAACGACATTTCCATTCACCAGTTCAATTGCGGCGCCCATTTTGGTAAGTGCCATCAAGTGAAGGTCAATCGGGCGTTGTCCGATGGCACAACCACCAGGCAAACTGACACTGGCGTGTCCAAAGCGAGCGACCAGCGGTCCTAAAACCAAAACTGAAGCCCGCATGGTTTTCACCAGTTCATAGGGCGCTTCACAAAATTGAATTGGATCGGCCTGAATTTTCAATGTGCCACGTTCCGGCATCAGGACAAGGCCACCCATGTCTTCAATGAGTCGCCGCATCGTGATGATGTCCCGGACATACGGAAGATTGTGTAATGTGACCGCATCTGAGGTAAGGAGGGCGGCTGCCATACAGGGGAGGGCTGCATTTTTGGCCCCACTGACACTGATGCGCCCTTCGAGGGGGTTTTTACCAATGATTCGAAACTTATCCATCCTAGTGATTCAACCTTTAAAAAATTAGAGATAACTCAGATTAAAGTCAGTAGTCAGTAGTTGATAAGTCAGTAGTCAGTAGACCAAATCCAGGTATTTCAGTCTGCAAAGACCTTGAAAGAACTCTTTGCAAGCTACTCAAAAAGAACCAGATAGACTTGACCGACAATTCAAAATCCCAACGTTTGACTACTGACTACTGACTCTTTTCATTCAATCGTTTCCAACCCAAACCGTTTGCGCTTGAGGATCAGGCCCTGTCGGGTGAGTCCCAATTCACGTGCGGCGCGGGTGATATTGCCGGAATGCCGTTCCAGGGCTTCTGAAACCAGCTTGCGTTCAAGCTCTTCGACGGCTTCGGACAGCGTTTTGGGTGTGGCAATCATTGAGCCGGAGCGCCGCCCTTGAATCGAAACCGAGACTGGACGCTGCCAGACTTCGTTGGAAAAATGTTCTGGCATCAGGATGGTTTCGTGGGGCGCGAGGGCCACAGCCCGTTCAATTTCATTTTTTAATTGGCGGACATTTCCAGGCCAGGAGAATTTGCTCAGGATTTCCATCGCGGCTTCAGAAAGAGAAATGGTTTTGTTTTCTTTTTTCGCGGCGGCTTTGAGCAGATAGCGAACCAGCACCGGGATGTCTTCGCGGCGTTCACGCAAGGGCGGCACATGAATGCGAATGACATTGAGCCGGTGATACAGATCTTCCCGAAATTTTCCACGCTCAACTTCCTTTTCCAGGTCCCGATTGGTGGCAGCCACCACGCGCACATCAACTTTGACCGGGTGGTCTTCCCCGACAGGGTGGATTTCGCGATCTTGTAGAAAGCGCAGTAACTTGGGTTGGACGTGCAGCGTGAGTTCGCCGATTTCATCTAAAAACAATGTTCCACCACTGGCGGCGCGGATGATGCCAAATGAATCTTTATCGGCACCGGTAAAGGCGCCGCGCCGGTGGCCAAACAACCGGCTCTCCACGAGTTCGGCTGGAATGGCGGCACAATTAAAGGGCAGAAACGGTTTGGCGCTTCGGGCGCTGGTATTGTGAACCGCCCGGGCGATGAGTTCTTTGCCGACACCAGATTCACCTGTAATCAAAACCGTCACGTCCGATGAGCGAATTTTTTGAATTCGTTCCAGTGCCCGCATCATGGCCGGGGATTCACAGACAAACCCGGCGGCCACCAGATTGCTGCTGGTTTTATAACTGCTGACAATGGTTTGTGAGGCCCGAACCGTGTTGCGCAGCATACAGTTTTCAAGTCCCAATTCGACAACCCGCAACAGCGAATCCAGGTTCCCCAGTTTGGTGACCGAAGCTGGTGTTCCACCGCTCAGATAGAGCCAGAAGCGACGAAGCGGAGTTGGGTCATTGGTATGCCGGTTGTCGGCCAATAATTTTAGTTGAACGCCTGGCGGAAGCGGTTTTTCTTCTTCAAGGTGCAGCCGGAGTTCAAAAAACGCGCGGTCGGCTTCTTTGCGGTCGCATCCACGGGCGGTAACCAGTTTCAGACTTTCATCCGCCAGTTGCTCAAACACCACCGCCTGCATTTGCAATTCATCGCGGATAATGGTGGCAACTTCACGCAGGAGCAAATCGTGTGAGGTGGCCGCCGTAATCAGGCGCTCGACAATGAGGGTATCCATGGTGAGTGCGGCTGATTCCGGACGCATGGAATATGAATTGTCGAGCAGTCGTTCAATGGCTTCCGTTGCCTGTTTTTGCCTGGGTTCGGCTTTGAGATCGGTAAAAATCTTGCAGGCTTTTTCCAGATGGGACATTGCCCGGTGCGGATTCGCTGTCCGCGCCATCGCCAGGCCGATTTCAAGATGGCTGCAGGCGGCCTCATAGGCAAAGCTGATTGATTCAAAGATGGAAATACTTTGCGCCAGCAGGGAAATTGCTTCGGTTGACTCACCACGCGAGAGCCGGATGATGCCTTCATACCGGGCCGCCAGCCCTGACATGTGAAGGTTCGGCTGTGTTTTGAGCAGTTCCTGGGCTTGTTTGAGGTAATCAGCGGCTTTTTCAATATCAGAGCGCTGCAAATAGCCCGTGGCAAGCCGCAAGTAGGTGCCGGGAATATCCACCAGGCGGCCAATTTTGGAGTTGAGCTGGAGGGTGTGTTGAAATTGAACCAGCGCGTCATCAACCCGGTTTTGGGCCAGAAACACATCCCCAAGCGTCTCCCAGCCCATGGCTTCAATGGATTTGATACCGGTTTCAAGCGCCAGTTCAATGGCCCGCCGGACACAGCGTTCTGCATCCTGAAAGCGTCCCTGGCGCAGGTACAATTCGCCAAGTGTATCAAGCACCACACTTTCAGTTCGCTTGTTGATGCCGGTGGCCAGATCAAACGCCATTTTGAGTGACGTTTCGGCCCGTTGCCATTCGCCGATTCCCAGTTGGGCATCAGCCAGGTTGTTATAGGCGATCCCGAGCAGGTTGCGATCTTTGGTTTGTGACCAGTGCTCAATGGCGCGTTCGTAGTTGGCAACAGCTTTATGAATATTGCCTTCCTCAATCTCGACCATCGCCAGATTATTGAGGAGTTTGCCGATGGAAATGTGATCGGCGACCGTGGGGCGGCTGGACATTTTCTCAAGCAATTCTAGCCCACGCATTGAATCTTCACGTGATTCCTGCTGCCGGCCTTCGAGATAATCAACCAGGGACAGATTCCAGTAGGTTTGCGCCAATGCCCGGGCATCGCCCACGGCTTCCAGGTGATCAAGCCCGGCCAGCAAGTGGTCGCGTGAAATGGCATATTCGTCAATCATCCAGTACACATACCCAATCAGAGCGTGGGATGACCCGCAACCAGTGACATCTTTAATTTCGGTGTACAGCTTGAGCGCATTGGTGGCGCAATAAATAGAACGCGGAGCATTATCGAGCCATCGGTAAATGCTCCCCATGCGATACCACAGATTGGCAATCGTGGTTTGGGGGAGGGTGTATTGGCGACCAGTCAAATCAACCGGAATGATTGCGGCCAGGGCCTCATCATACCGCCCGGTAATTTCAAGCAATTCAGCCAACTGACACCGGAGTTGAGCGGCTTCTTCCCGTGAAACAGATTCATTTTGCAGCAACTCGCCAATGAGCTGAATTCCTTTGGTTGGGTCTCCGCCTTGCACACTTAAACTTTCCATCGTCATCCGTTCAAGGGTGACGTGGTCTGAGACATCATTGTTTGGCACCCAGCGATTATTCATCGAACCGTCCTTTGTGGTATCCGTGGAAAGTGGTCAACCAGTGCAACAGCAGGGCATCGGGAAACTGGCTGAAAAAACCTGGTCCAGTTATCAGGGTGGTGGAGGTTGGGTGAAGCTATTATGGTGATGAACCGCTAGTTTACCAAAGCTCAATCGAGTGTGAAATAAGCGCGTGACCGGAATTTTAGGTTCGGGGTTTTGGGGCTGGAAATTGAGGGTGAAGAACTTCTTATTTTTGAATGAAATAGATGAAAAACAGCATCACTGAGGGGTGAAGGTATTCAAAAGTGGGATTGCAAAATTCAGACGGTGGAAGGCCATTCAGATTGGATCAATCCGTCTGTGCTTTCCACAAACACTCTAGTTTGTGTTTCGTGCGCGTGGGATTGCCTCCCGAGCCTGAGGAGGTAACATTTCGGTGGTGTGTTCGGTAACTGATGGTGGAACAATCATTTGGGATGCGCCGGACGGTAATTGCAACTCTGATGTTGAAAACCGCGCTCCACTTTCCAACTGTCGTTGCTTGTCGGCATCAACCTGAAATTCCTGTTCCTGCCGGCGTGGGGGCGGGGTGGTGGTAAAAAACCAGCCATTAATCAGGATTCCAAGACCAATAAAGAGTGGAACAAACCCCACTGGCCAGGGAATCCGGTCTCCCATCACGCTACTCAACAAAAGCATAAAAACCACGACTCCAAATCCAACTGAGGCAACGGTGATACCAATTCGAATCCGGCGAAGGCGGCGTTCTTCAGGGGATTCCAGAAATTTCTCAATCTCAGGGAGCACATCTTCAGCCAGGTGGGATAAATCTTTCACCGTCCGAAGTTCAAGGATTTTCGAAGCAATTGCTTTGCCGATTTCATCGCGAGCGGAAACCGCCGCCGCCGTCACTGAATCGGGGCGCTGCAGCGAGGTCCGCACAACGCGCATATCAGTCCCACAGGCACGGCAATACTGGCTGGGCTGGCGTTCTTCAGTTCCACAGTTTGGGCAAAACATGGCTTCCCTCAAAAGATTTTCAATCTGGTGATTGCGTTTGGTGACAAAATGAAGCTAGGCTGCGAAAATAGCCTTCCCATAATAGGAAATTGCTGCCCCCTGCAGCAACCTTCTTGAGAAATCTTTTCACATGGTAGTTTTTGGTACAGACCAGATACGCTCTTTTTCCTGCCTGCCTCTGGTCGGCTGGCTACCACCATCCTCATCCCACTTTGAGCCTTATGAACGGACAAGCCTATATTCTGCACGAACGTGCCAAAGCACTTGCTCAATACCCGCATATGCGGCGTGTTGGTGGTCTCTTATATATTTCAGGAACTTCGTCCCGCCGACCAGACAACACCTTTGACGGCGTTACCCACGAGTCTGATGGGACGATAACGCTTGATATCCGTGCCCAAACTCAGGCGGTGATTGAAAATATCCGACTGATTTTACGCGAAGCCGGCGCCGACCTGACCCATCTGGTTGATATGACAGTCTTTCTGGTGGATATGAAGGATTACCCTGGGTACAACGAAGTGTATAATCACTATTTTCAGGCTGAAACCGGGCCGACACGAACCACTGTGGCCGTTCATCAATTACCCCACCCCCACCTCTTGATTGAAATCAAAGCCATTGCGATTGACCCGGCTCATATCCAGGAAGATCGGGCCATTTTGTAAGAATGAAGAATTGAGAATGAAGAAACCATATAGTGGTTAGTGGTTAGTGGTTAGTGGTTAGTGGTTAGTGGTTAGTGGTTAGAAATCAATACTTTCAAAGCAGAACCAGGAACCAAGCACCAAAGAGTGGTTAGTGGTTAGTACTACAGCGAGGTTTCGGTTTTAACCTGCGAAGCGGGTGATGGCTCGTAGCCCAGGGTGGAGTCTTCGAAACCCTGGGTTGACGGTCATTCCCAATTTCTCCCGCCCCACCGGCAACCGCCTACGGCGGTTGCCGGTGGGGCGGGAGGTCGGTCGGGCCGTTGGTCCCAGGGTTGCACCCTGGGCTAGCGTGCCTACGCGGGAGTTCCTGGGCTCAAAACTCGGTTTTTTATTAAAACCTCGCTGTAGTATTAGTGGTTAGAAATCAATACTTTCAAAGCAAAACCAAGAACTAACCACTAACCACTAACCACTAACCACTTCTTTCATTCTTCATTCAAAAGGAGTTTCCATGCCAGGACTATCAACTATCAATTTCAAACAGTGGATTGAAGAACATCGCCATTTATTTCAACCACCAGTTGGGAATGCCCAGATTTGGAAGGACCGGGAATTTATGGTAACCGTGGTCGGTGGTCCAAACAGCCGGAAGGACTACCATATTGACCCCGGCGAAGAGTTTTTTTATCAACTTGAAGGCGATATGGTGTTGCGGATTGTCGAAGATGGCGTTCACCGGGATTTACCCATCCGCGAAGGAGATATTCTTCTCCTGCCGCCATTTGTGCCGCATTCGCCCCAACGCGGTCCCAAAACCCTGGGACTGGTGATCGAACGGATTCGACGTCTGGATGAACTGGATCAGTTCCAGTGGTATTGCGAAGCCTGTGGAACTGTCCTTCACACCGTCAGTGTGCACGTGTCAGACATCACGACCCAGCTTAAACCGGTCTTTGATGCCTACTGGGCTGACCTTGACGCCCGAACCTGTAAACATTGCGGAGAAGTACAACAGCCCCCTCCTCCTCGTGAATAAAGTCAGTGCCACCTGCGTCAGCGGGTGGTTTTCATGTTAAGCCACAGGCTCAGAGAGAAACCGCTGTTATTTGCCCACCCGCTGACGCAGGTGGTACTGACTTCAATTATTGCTATGAAAATCATTGACTTGCACACCCACATCCTTCCTCCAAATTGGCCCAATCTGAAGGACAAATATGGGTATGGCGGTTGGCCAAGACTGGATTACCTGTCCCCTTGCCACGCCAAAATCATGATTGATGATCGGTTTTTTCGTGAAATCACCGACAATTGTTGGGATCCAGAGGTGAGGTTAAAAGAGGGAGGCGTTGATATCCAGGTATTGTCAACGGTGCCGGTCATGTTCAGTTACTGGGCTAAACCGCAGGATGCGTATGACCTGTCCCGGTTTTTGAATGACCACATTGCCGAACTGGTCAATCGGTGGCCAGACCGGTTTGTGGGACTGGGAACCTTACCTCTTCAAGCACCAGATCTGGCCATTCAGGAACTCAAACGCTGTGTTCAGGAGCTTGGTCTGGCTGGGGTTGAAATCGGAAGCCACGTCAACGACTGGAATTTGGACCAACCGGAACTCTTTCCGGTATTTCAGGCTGCCGCGAAGCTGGGGGCTTCGGTGTTCGTTCATCCGTGGGACATGATCGGGCGTGAACGGATGCCTCAGTATTTCCTGCCGTGGCTGGTCGGGATGCCGGCTGAGTCGTCACTGGCAATTTGTTCAGTGATTTTTGGAGGAGTTTTGGAGCGACTTCCGCAATTGAAAATCTGCTTTGCCCACGGCGGCGGTGCTTTCCCATATACGCTTGGGCGGATCAACAAAGGATATGAAGCCCGGCCTGACCTATGTCAGATTCACATTACTCACCCGCCCCGAACCTATCTGCCTCAAATTTATGTTGATTCACTGGTTCACGATCCAGACGCTTTACTCTATATCCTCAAACTCTTTGGCGCCAATCGAGTTGCGATGGGCTCCGATTATCCATTTCCACTCGGCGAATTCCCACCTGGAAATTTGATTAGGTCAATTGATGAACTGGATGAACCGACGAAAGAACGGTTGTTGTGGGGGACAGCCGCGGAGTTTCTCGGACTTGAAAAGAAAATGGTGCCGTGGGAGGCGCTTGAGAATGAAGAATGACAAGGTGACAAATGACAAGGTGACAAATGACAAGGTGACAAATGACAAGGTGACAAATGACAAGGTGACAGGGTGACAGGGTGACAGGGTAATAGAATGACAGAATGACAGGCCAATAAATATGTCACCCATTCACCTTGTCACCCATTCACCTTGTCACTCAGTCACCTTGTCACCAGGTCATTTCTTGGCGGCTGGGGCGACAGGCAGGACCCCTTCGGTGGTTTCTTTGATCAGGTTGTCAACCACGGCGTGGAGATCGCCGGTTTCTTCATAAACCTTGAGTTGACGGTCAGCGCTTGACCCTTCCTTCATGATGGTATGCACGTATTCGATTTCCTTGCGGCTTCCGAGTTCGTCCACCACATCATCCACAAAGTCCAATAATTCACAGATTAAATCCCGGACTGGAACTTCAATCTGTTTTCCGAAGTCAATCAGCTTTCCGTCGAGGCCATAGCGAACGGCGCGCCATTTATTTTCCTGGATCAGCGCCCGGCGATAGAGGCGGAACCCCATATTCTGCTTCAACAATTTATAGAGTTTGGCCACAATTGCCTGGAACAGCGCGGCAATCGCGATGACTTCATCAACTTTTGCTGGCAAATCACAGGTGCGGAACTCCAGCGTGGGGAAGATTGGGTGTGGGCGGACATCCCACCAGATTTTTTTGCCATTATCAATGCATTTGGTTTTGACCAGCAGTTTGACATAGTTGTCAAATTCACTGGCGGAGCCAAAGTAGTCTGGAATGTCAGTTCGTGGGAACGCCTTAAATACTTCAGAGCGGTATGATTTCAGGCCCGTATTGCGGCCAATCCAGAACGGCGAACTGGTTGAAAGCGCCAGCACGTGCGGCAGGAAATACCGGGCAGCATTCATAATATGGATGGCATCTTCCCGGCTTTCCATTCCAACGTGAACGTGCAGACCATAAATTGAAAGGGCACGTGCCACCTGCTGCATTTCTTCGATCAAGGCATAGTAGCGTTCGTCAGGCGTGATCAACTGATCTTTCCAGTGAGAGAACGGATGGGTTGATGCCGCGACAATCGCCAGATTTTTCTTTGCCGCCAGGGTGGCAATCGTCCGCCGAAGCTTGGTGACATCTGCCCGGGCTTCCTGAATGTTTTTGCAAATACCAGTGCCGACTTCAATCTGGGACTGGTGCATTTCCTGTTTGACTTGCTCGCCGAGGAGCATCATGCCCTCTTCCAGAATCTCGGCCACGCGTGAGCGAAGTTCGCGAGTTTTGGGGTCAATAATCTGAAATTCTTCTTCAATGCCAAGTGTGAATTCCTGTGCCATGTAGGTATCCCCTTAAGTGAGGTTTGTGGGATCAGAAATGGAGATTGAAGCTGGTCGGCGGACTGACAAAACCTCTCGTCCACAAAGAGATTTTCTCAATCCCAAACCTGAATCCCAGGCCCTCGAAAAATTAGTCATTCAGGATGAATGTTGGAACCATGCCGCCACCCGAGGTGACGTTGCACAGTGCGTTACTGGAGAGACGCGTAAAGGCGCCGCCAACTTTCCCATAAAACAGCAACGGGTCAAGATCAACCAGTTGCTCAATAAACGTGATGTCACCTTCGGGCGTGTAATGAGGAAAAACTTCCTGGGCCGTGCTGACCCGTTCCTGGACCAGATAATCGCCGGTGAGCGCGGTTTCAATGGCGTCATCCCACTCTGATTCATTTGATTCCCAGCCGATAAAAATACCTTTCCCGCCATATTCATCATTTGGTTTGAGCACCAGGGTATCACGGTTGGCGCGGGTATAACTGACCAGATCAATGGACTGGCCATAATACATGGTGTTGCCTTCCTGACACCGGCGAGTCCAGGGAATGTGGGCCTTGATGGCTGCCCGCTGCTCTTCGGTGAACAAATGGGCATTGGCCTCATCAGTCAGAACCCCAAAGAACATCTTTTTGTGGACAAACTTGGTTCGAAATCCATTGACCACACACACATCGTGGGCACGATAGGCGTCAATCAGCGCTTTGCACTTGTCTGGATTTTCAAGAATGTCATTGGTCAATACCCGCCGATAGACCAGATCAATTTCAAAATCACCGGTGCGGAGTCGGCCATTGGTATGGTCCAGCTTTTCCGGCGCCACGATCTCGCAAGCATACCCGGACTGGATAAAGTACTCGCGGAATTGTTCGAATTCGCATTGGGTCGGGAGTCCCTCCCAATCCACAATCGCAATGTTGGGTTTATCGCGTCCGCCGCTCCATTCCTTAAAGGCCCGTAACAGCGTTTCAAGCAACAAATGCCGGGCATAGAGCGGTGTCACTGGAAAAGTTTTCACAAATTCCTGCATCACCGGCAAGTCCATAAAGATTTTGCCCATGACTTCGCAGTAAGAAATCCCAGCCGGGTTTTCGGCGTTGAGCTCAACAAAACTGTAGGCACTTTCAGTCAGAAAGGAATCAAGCCGGGACGTGACGGAAATACCGCTAAAGCCTGGATCAATCGCAATCAACTCAGCTTCACCGGGGGTAATCCCCAAATCGGCATTCAGGCGCGGTTCCGTGGTGACCGCCTGGCCAACCACTTCGACGCATGACCAGATTCGTTCACAGACGTCGGTAATATGTCGCCATTGAGCTGCGGAAACAAAGTGGGGGCGCAGGTAAGGGGATAACGGTCGGCCTCCGAAAATCATTTTCTCAGCCTGAATGCGGTCTTTGATAAAATCCCGCGAATCAGTCAAGACCGATGGGTGCGCCTCAAGAAGTTGATTATAGTGAGCAACGGCAGCACGAACTCGTTCCATAGTGTTTGTCTTTCAGAAAGGGAGAAAGAATACCATTTTGGAGGTGTGGTTGCGGAGAAAGGCAGACTTTTCAACGAATGAACTGCTTGATGATCCGACCTGACGATTTCAAAATGGTATTGAGGTTGGGGGCAAACGGGGAGCAACCAGAGACAATGTGGATGTGATGCAACATCGCTTGATGTTCGGAAAAACTGAAAATCCATCCAAAAATCAACCAGTGGTCAGGCTCACCTGCCTCAGCGGGTAAGACTGACCGACCAGCCTGTGCCATTCACTTCCACTTCGTGCTTATTCAGCCGCCGCGTCCGCTTTTACCGTAATTTCCTGGTTCATCATTGAACTCCAGCGGAACGGTTTGTGAGTGGGCTGGCCATCTTTGGCGTATCGAATCAGCAAATCGCTAACCCGTGAAACCATCCACTCAAAGTTGACCGGACCGACGGAGAATGAATCGGCATCCGGCGCTGGATTCATAAAGTCAATGGCATACGGAATGCCGTCACGAATGGCAAATTCAACCGTGTTGATATCATAGCCCAGCGCCTCGTTGAGGAGGATGACTTCGGCGACCACCCGGTCATAGAGTTTCTTGTCGAGATACTCTTCGGGTTTCATATCAACATACTGGTTTGGATATGGACGGGTTGGATCATAGGGCATGACCAGCACATCCCGCCGACCAATCCCATAACAGCGGACATAGCGGTCAAAATGAATAAATTCCTGCAGGGTCATGCACAATTGACCGGTCCGGTCATAGACCTGAATCAGTTCGTCAATGGTATTGACCCGATACACGTCGCGCCAGCCGCCACCATCGTGTGGCTTCAAAATCGCTGGCAAGCCGACATAATCAACGATTCCTTGCCAATCGAGCGGAAATTCGAGGTTCCGCAATGATTGTGACGTGACGCGCTCCTGATAATTCTTTTGTGGAAGCAACACGGTCCGCGGAACCGCCACGCCCAGGCGGGCTGCCAGCGAGTAGTTGAAAAACTTGTCGTCAGCCGACCACCAGAATGGGTTATTGACAATGATTGCCCCGCACAGCGCCGCATTTTTGAGATAGGCCCGGTAAAACGGAATTTCGTGTGAAATGCGATCCACGATGACTTTATAGGGGCAGGGTCCATCCATGCGAACACCACCGATGTTGACATATTCGGCAGTTACTCCGGTGCCGCTGGAGTTAATCCGTTCAATCAACGCAGGCGGAAACGTATTTTCTCGGCCAACCAAAATACCAACTTTCATAGTGTGGTTCCTTTGCGAATGTGGAATGTGAACAACGGCAAAACACCGCCTCTTTGCCTGGCACACAGACCCCAGGTATCCGAAGCTGTTGCAGCGATGATGCAGAATTAATTGTGGGGGAGATAGTGTGCTGCGAGTTCGCAAACATTAGCGACTTGATATTGGGATTGTCAAGCAACCACTTAGGTTCTCATGATCAATCAGGAATGGAAAATGGTACTAAGGTTAGAACTCTTTTATTTTCAGGTTCTAAATGAAGCCGCCAGAGGCTGACCATCCGGCTTGATGACCGGTGGCTCCAGGCTTGAAATTCAACCTGTGACAGGCAAAACAGACTATCAATTCGAAGCCGGATCTTTGAGCAAACCTTCAGTTCTGGCTCATCGAGGACGCCAGAAGGCCATCTTTCTTTTATGTTGACTTTGTAACGCAAAGCACTCTACAATGCGAACTCCCCATCAAAGTGATTGATCTGATTGCAGTTGGTAACAATTTTACAGCAAGGGCAAAGCCTTTTCACACCCGGCTGAGGAGGTTTTTTCAAAGTTGACTTGCCACACCTCATCATCATGAGGAAAATGCAGCCTGCTTTTAAGCCTTTTCTCGAAACTTGGCTCTATCTACAATGACTAATCTTTCTCCAAGTACTGTTACTTCTTACACTCAAGCTGACATGGATGATCCATTTTCTGGCTACCCGACCACTTCGCAGACAATGCTGGCCCACGTTCTGGTCGAGCCAGGACGATTGGAAATGCGTGAGGTGACCCGACCTGCTCCAGGTCCAGGCGGGGTCGTCATTCAGGTTCGGGCAGCATTAACCTGTGGTACGGATTTAAAAGCCTTTCTTCGTGGCCACCCAAAATTTCCAATGCCAACCCTGTTTGGCCACGAATTTTCAGGTGTGATTGCCGAAGTCGGTGCCGGAGTGACTCAATTTCGCGAAGGCGATGCGGTGATGTCAACCCACTCAGCACCTTGTGGCACCTGTTACTACTGCCAGCGCAACCAAGAAAATCTATGTGACACGATCATGGGCACCATGGTGTTGGGTGCTTATGCGGAATATATCCATATTCCCGAACACATCGTGCGACAAAACATGTATCGCAAGCCAGTTGAACTCAGTTATACAGAAGCGGCTTTACTGGAGCCGCTTTCGTGCGTTCTTCACGGCCTTGAAACCATTCGTTTCCGTGAAGATGACACGGTTTTAATCATCGGGAGCGGGGCCATCGGGTTGCTGCATTTACTGGCACTGAAAGCCTATGGTGTTCAAAACATTCTGGTGGCTGGCCGGCGTTCCTTCCGCCTGAAAATGGCCAAATCAATGGGTGCCGCCCACGTCATTGACGTCCGGCACGATGAGATCCAGGAATCGGTGATGGAATTGACCGGAGGTCGCGGTGCGGATACGGTCATTGAATGCACTGGACGGCCTGAGGTTTGGGAATCAGCCGTTTCGATGGCGCGTCGGGGTGGCAACGTCATCCTTTTTGGCGGTTGCAAGAAAGGCACCAGTGTCACCTTTGACACCCATCGCCTGCACTATGATCAAATCACCCTGCACAGTCCGTTCCATATGACGCCGGCTTCCGTTCGGAAAGCCTTCCAATTGTTGACCGAAAAAGGAATTGACGGGCACAACCTGATTACCGGTGAATACCGGCTTGACCAGTTGCTGGAAGTCTTTGATTTGCTTCAAAACAGCGACTGCATCAAATGTGCGGTCATCCCCTAGCCGGTCCCGGCGTAAGGGCTGACGCACAGCCCCATTTTAAAGCGGTGGTTCATGTTTCAGAGGTGATGCGGAAAAACCGGTGGCGAGGAGAGAACCGATGTGAGTTCTCGCCTTTGTCAGGTTTGTTCCGCATCACCTTTCTTCTTTTACCCAGAAAGTAAATTTGATTGACTGGAAATGTGAGAATCTATGAAAGTTGCCCGCATTTACGATTTTGAAGATATCCGCATCGAGGACATGCCGATGCCGGAGGTTGGTCCGACCGAAGCCCTGGTTCAGGTCAAAGCCTGTGGTGTGTGTTCGGGAGATGTCACACCCTGGTACATTAAACGCAAAGCCCCGATTGTGCTTGGGCATGAACCGGCTGGCGTGATAGCGGCTGTTGGCCGCGAAGTGACCAAATTTAAGGTCGGAGACCGGGTTTTTGCTCATCATCATGCTCCCTGTTTTGCCTGTCATCAGTGCCAGAAGGGAAATTATGTCCAATGCCCAACCTGGAAAGCCTCAAAGATCATTCCAGGCGGAATTGCCGAATATTTCCTGGTACCGGAAACCAATCTCGGCGATACGCTCCGTCTCCCCGATTCAATTTCTTTTGAAGATGGGGCCTTGACTGAACCGGCGGCTTGCTCTGTCAAATCAATCAAACGGGCTAATCTGCATCCTGGTGATACTGTGCTGATTATTGGCCTGGGGATTATGGGACAAATGAACGTCCTGCTGGCCAGGCACTATGGCGCCGGAAAAATCATTGGGGCTGATTTGGTGGATTATCGGTGTGAGCGGGCGATTGAATTTGGTGCAGATGCGGTCATTAACCCAACACGTGAAGATCTGGTCGAGCGACTCAGCGAATTGACCGGCGGCAAAATGGCGGATGTGGTGATTGTTGGACCTGGAAGCGCCCCGGTGATGGACCTTGGGATTCGATGTGCCGGGAAGGGCAGCACCGTGGTGTTTTTTATGGGAACACCACCGGAGGAAACTCTGACCGTTCACCCGTTTCATCTGTACTTCAATGAAATTTCGCTGGTGTCGAGCTATTCCTGCGGGCCGGATGATACCCAGGAAGCGCTGAATCTGATCGAAGCCGGTGTGATTACGGCTCAAAAACTGGTGACCCACCGGTTTCCGCTTCAGGAAACGACCCAGGCATTTCGAAAAATGGCCGAAGCCCGCGACGTTCTCAAGGCGCTGGTGGTTTTTCCTTAGGGAGCGTTAAAAAATAAGTTCCTGGGGCGCGTTTTGCCACGTCCAGGTTTTGGTCTTGCCCCGCGAAGCGTTGCAGTTCGGATAGCCGGTCGGTTGGCCGCTTTGGGCCTACCACCGGTCACCACGGCCCCCCTGTCGCTCCCCGCTTGGCCCGCGCGAACCTGTTCCCGGTGGTAGCTCGCAAAGCCTCGCAACCACCGGCTATCCGAACGGCAGCCTTTCAGGATGCTCAATCCAAATACCCGTTCCCCAAACGAAAACGGGAAGTTGATTTTTAACGATCCCTTAGGAAGAGGGCTGAAGAAGGCGGGCTGAAGAAAACGGGCTGAAGACTCGCAAGCTCGGGGCTGAAGAAAACGGGCTGAAGCCTTCGGGGTGAGATTGCACATTGACCCGTTTTCTTCAGCCCGAAGTCTTCAGCCCCAAGCCCTGGTTTTCTCAGCCCGTCTTCTTCAGCCCTGGTTTTTTTAGTCTACCCCTGCGTAGGAATGCAGGCCCGGCAGCACAAAGCTCACGCCAAGGTAGGTAAAGATCACAAACAAAAAGCCGATAACCGCAAAGTAAGCCGAGCTTTTGCCTTTCCATCCGTGAACAATCCGGGCGTGCAGGTATCCGGCATAGGCCAGCCAGGTAATCAGCGCCCAGGTTTCTTTCGGATCCCAGCTCCAGTAAGTCCCCCAGGATTCATTGGCCCAGACGGCACCAGTAATCAACATCATCGCCAGCATTGGGAAGCACACTGAAACTGTTTTGTAGGTCAGGTCATCAAGTGCTTCGGTCGAAGGGAGCGCGGCCATCAAGGTTTGTCCCCTCCAGGTAAACAAAACAATAAACCCGGTGCAGGCAACAAGGGTCAAAATGGCGGCCAGTTCGATAGGATTTGAGGCAAAGGTGACCGAGAGTACTCCAGATTGGGTCGTGAGAAAATCTTGAGCAAACCCAACCAGTTGCATCGGGGCAAACTGGGTTGGGTCCTGGTCTGAATTTTTCACCAGCCAGGCGCCAAAAGCTTGAAACTGGCTCTGGTTGATATGGCTCAGAACGCTTCCAGTCATAGCTTTCATTTGGGTATAGAGCGCGCCAAATGTCAGTACCTGGATTACCAGGGCGGCTGTCATCAGGCGGTTCCCCCAGATCTGCATTTGCGCTTTGGCCTGGAGCACAAACAGAGCGAGACAGATGGCGGCGGCCACATAAACCAGCGTTCCAAGTTGCATCAAATGCCCCACACCCGGTAAATCAGCCCGCAGGTTCCCACCTCCTGAAAGGTTTAACCCGCCGCCCATCGCGCGGACGCCTAACCCATAGGAACCAGTCGTCAGGACTTTAAAATCACCGATTATGATATAGGTCAGGATACCCAACACCGCCACCCAAAACCCCATGCTCTCGATTTTGACCTTTTCCTTGAGCAGGTGCAGCACTGCCACCCCAAAACTCACCAGACAGACTCCATAGCTGATGGCTGCCAGACTGACGTGAATTGGTCGCCAGTAACTGCGCAAAATTGGCTGAAGGGTTGAAATTTCGTTGCCCAGAAACACGCACAAAATCATCACCAGCGCTGAAATCGGCATGGTCACAAAGCCAATGAAGTCATACTTTTTCCGGCTGGCAATCACCAGACTTGAAAAGACCGCGATGCTCGTAAAGGCAATGCCTACGTCATAGAGCCCGGTCAACGGATAGGTATGCGAAACTTTATCCGTCCAGGGCATTGAAGCCCAAATCGGGCCAATCGCCGGCTGTTGTTTGAAATGGTCAACAATTTCAATCCAGCGAATCCCCCATCCGGCAAAATTGAGCACAAACCCAAAAGCCATTGTCCAGAGACCGATTCGCTGCAACAGGTGTTTATCTCCCAAACCAAGCAGGTAACTCACAAAAACCACGCTGGCACTCAAATAGGCAATCAGGGCGACCACCGTCAAGTTGCCTTCTTTCAAGATGTTGGGAGCGATGTTATTCCATCGCAACATCACCAGCCCAAGGGCCAGGATCAGCGGTATGATGTAGGTAAAACTTTTGCTCGAAGTCAGGCCAGATTGTGGCTTTACACTGGCAGCCGAAAATGGGACTTCAAGATTGACAGGGTTGGTTGACATAACAAAAACCTCTTGCGGAGTGATCTTATGGCGGAAAGAGCCGAATCAGGACGGAGTTATGAATTATGAATTATGAAACTACTCATTTATTGTAGAAGACAGGGGGAAGCCCCAGTCATTCATACCCCATTTCATAATTCATAATTCATAATTCGTTTGGGTGTTCTTGGGGTGAAGCGCCACGAGTATAGGCGAACCAGACGGATGACGGCAAGGATTCCACGACATTTGATTGCACCCCGTCGCCCATCTGGGGCGGGTTTTTCTGTTCTTTTGGGATATCGAATCTGGATTTTTATGAGATGGCGAGTTCGCTGAAAAAGACGGAAAAGATGCACCATCTAAACCAGGTTCATTCGGTCCAGGGAAGGTGGAGGGGGCAAAAGGTAGTCAGTTCGTTCAAATCAGTGCTACTCTCCGCCTTCAATTCCAGGATCAATTGATCTTCACCCAGTCGGAACTCACTCCATTTGTTGCTATTCATATGACGCCAACTGAGTTTGTTGCTTCAGTTCAAGGTGGGAAAATCGAGCCGGTGTATCTGTTGATGGGGCCAGAGACCTATCTTCAGTCGGAATGTTTACGCATATTGACCAGGCAGCTTATTTCTGACCCGGAAGCCCGCCAGTTTGGATATTCCGAGCATGCAGTGGCTGAGCGATCACTTGGAACGGTATTGGGCATTGCTGGACAGTTACCGATGATGTCATCTGCCCAGGTGGTGGTCGCCCGTGAATTTGACAAAGTTTCAGATGCTGAAATCGAAGCTCTGAAAAACTATTTGCGGCGGCCAAATCCCTCGACCACCCTGGTGTTTCAAACCACGGACCTTGATAAACGCCGGACACTGTCCACGATTCTGCTCAAAGGTTGTGCGGTTGTCGAATGTAACCGGATTGGCGACCAGGAGGCGATTGCCTGGGCTCAGGCTTTTGCGCGGAAGCAGGGGTATCAGTTTTCGCCACCTGCCGTTGGGCAATTGATTGGGATGACTGGCACCAGCCTGAACATTTTGTCCAAAGAGATTGAAAAATTGATGCTTTATGTGGGCAAAGGTGGGACGATCACTCCGGTTGACATCGAGGCGGTGGTTGTTCGGTCACGGGAGTTTTCAAGTTTTGATTTGACGGATGCGGTACTGGCCGGGGATGCCAAAAAAGCGCTGAAATTATTGCACCGGCTGCTTGGGCAAAGTGAAGAGCCTGTTGCCCTCGTCGGCGTGCTGGCGTGGCTCTACCGCCAGATGTTGATGGCCCACGATATGATGCAAAACAATGTCCCGCGTGAGGAAATTGTGCGGGATTTGCGAATGCCGCCAAGCCGGGTTACCCCATTTTTGACCGCCGTCCGCCGGAAATCCGAAGCCGACATTCGACGAGGCATCATTCGGCTGGCCGAAGTGGACGTGGCGTTGAAAAGCTCACGCGCCACACCCCGTTTACAACTCGAAGTCCTGCTGTGCGACTTATTGGCCCAGTCCTGACAGGTCGGATGGAAAAAAAGGTTTTGGAGCGGAAACAGGTGGAATGGGGAACCAGTGTTCCTGATTGAGTTACCGACCCTTCCACATACAGGAAGGGTGGATCCGGGAGGGGAACCTGTGGATGGCTCCATCACCCTCAACTCAAAACATTTTGGCCGAACACCGGGGTGGTTCGGCGCTCAATGACTAGCTCGCTGACAATTTGTTTACGTGCAACGTCAACCGTGATTTGTAGCGCGCAGCCGCATTTTGGTGAATCACGCCTTTTTGAACTGCTTTGTCAATCGCGGAAATGGTTGGTGGCAGTTGGGCGATGGCTTCATCTTTGGTCTTGACACTGAGCAGGCTACGCAGCTTTTTGATATAAGTGCGAACCCGGGCGCGGTTTTTGCGGTTGACTTCGTTGCGACGTTTGTTTTGACGATCACGTTTAATTGCAGACTCGTGATTTGGCATGAACGACTCCCTGTAAGATCAGTTTTCCTTGAGACAAAAGTTAATAGTGTGTGATTGGGAAAGTGAATGACGCAAACCGCGTAATTTACGGATGAAGGCGGCGGCTGTCAAGGTATTCCGTAAGGTTTTTCAGCCCAATCGGGGTTGGAGTTGGGGAAGTGCCGGGCCGTAGGGATGGTTTGCGCCGTTCCTGGTTCCTGAATAGAGTAACAGCGGGCCTTTATTCCTTCCGGTCAAACATTCGAAATTTTTCAATTTTTTCAGATCGAGGTGTTCCCATGGGTGAATGGATCAAAGTCGCCGAACGACGCCAGGTTCGTGAGGGAAGCTTTTTTGTGGTTGAGGTCAAAGAGAAAAAGATCATTTTATATAATATTGCGGGAGAATATTTTGCTTCGGCCCGGGGGTGTCCGCATATGGGCGCCCCGCTCGATGAAGGCGCCTGTGCTGGTACGGAGGTCATTTGTGTCTGGCATCACTGGTCGTTTGATCTGCGGACCGGAAAATGTACCAGTAACTCCCTGTCACCAGCCGATCTCAAGCTGTACCCGATCAAATTAGAAAGTGGGGCCTTGTGGCTGGAATACTCAGAGGATCCTCCACAACCAGCAATTGAACCGCAAGTGTAAACTACTGAAGATACTTGGCTTGAGGCTGAAAGAGACTGGCTGGATCTGGCTCTCCCCATCGTCGGAACGGTCGGGAATTCCCTCCTCGCCGGAGGAAGGAACTGGTCATGAAACTTAGCGTGGTGGCTATTTTCGCTTCTTGATCTTGAAGACTTCGTTACTTTCGTCCTGGCCGATATTTCCAACTGTATCCGTAGCCACCACCCGAATCATTCCCTTTTTGGTCGTCAGCGATTTCGGAATTTCAAAGATAAAGGAATTGGCCGTGCCCGGTGCATCACCGAGTTTGGTTGGGAAGGTTTGTCCTCCGTCGGTTGAAAGGAAAATTTCATGGCCTCGAATTTCGCTCCTGTCGGAGGAAAGCCAGGTTATCGTGGTGCTGCTTTTGGATTTTAGCTTCTCGTCACCATTGGGATAAATCACTCGGACTGATGGGGGGTCGGTATCAACTCCGGCCATCAAGGTAAAGTCAGCCGGGCTTGAAGCTGTTCCGAAATTGAACCCGGCATCAATGGCTCGAACGGCAATTCGGGCCTGGGTGGTCGGCTCCAGATAATCAGCCGGTGTCCATTGAAATAAAAGTGTAGTGGCCGGCAGCCCGGTGACAATGGTTTCATTAAACGTCGCGCCACTATCGAGCGAAAGCAAAATATCGTGGCTAACAACACCGACATTGTCAGCGGATGTCCATCGGATTTCAAAGGTATCAATCAGGGAAATTTCCTCGCCACCGACCGGAGACTGGAGCGAAATGGTTGGCGCCACAGTATCGGTTACAGGTTGAGCCTGAAAATTCTCAACCAACAGGGCGGCATTGTACGAACCCCACCCGGTTACCCGATCATATCCTGGCTGACAGGTAAATCCTTGCACGGCTCCAAAACTGTTATTGCCCGTTAAGGTATCAAAAAAGACCTGTGCCCCGGCACCGGTCGCCTGGGCATTTCCCAGGCGATAGATTTCAGGATTGATAGTGCCAAGTCCATTGGCTTGTTTGGCTTCGTTGAGAATGGCGCACAGCCCGGCCCAGCAGGGAGTGGAAACACTCGTTCCTCCAACACCGGCCAATGCTCCACGGATGATATAGGCATAGGCCGGGCTTCCGGCGAGTAAGGCGACATCCGGAACTGTGCGAACCGTTGTTTCAGGCACGCCAACCCCGGTTTGGAAAGCTGGTTTGGGAAAAAAGATACTGTCGCCGCCGCCGCTCCCGGTCCATCCGGTTTCACCTCCGTGGCCAGTTGCATTGCTACTGGCATCAAATTGCGGATTGACGTTGGTGCCGCCAACGCCAGTGGCTTGTGGCGGAGAGGCCAGGACATTGACTGACGGCGCGGTTGTCCCATCAATTCGAAGGCAATCAGACACCCCGTTATCACCTGATGAAACCAGAATTGACTGACCTTGCGTGGCAGCCTGGGCAAACAGCAGCTCAATAAATTCAGCGACTTCCAGACCGTTAAACCGCTCACATCCGCCAAAGCTCACGCTGATGACTTTGGCTTCCGGCATATTGTTGGTGATTGCCTGAATTGAGAAGTCAATATCCGGGGCAATCACGCTTTTGACGGTGGCATCAGGGGCTGTGGCACCCGCCCATTGGACATCGAGCACGGCTTCCACTTCTTCGACTCCACCGCGATTGGGACGAGGACCAAAGGGAAACACCTTGATCGGATCCTTTGGTGGTAGATTGAATTGCGAGCGAAAGGCAACCGGGTCGCTGAGGTTAAAATCGCTTCGGGCCGCTACGGCAATCGTAACGCCGCTTCCATCCAATCCTTGATCCAACAGTGGTTTCAGGTTGTAGACGGTGGCGATGTCAGCCGGGGCCATTAAATTTGATGGGCCACGTTGCGAAAAGGTATTTCCGGCCTGAGAGACACCAGATGTAAGGCTGGCTTCAGAGATCATCGGTTGAAACCGGGTAAAGCTGTGCAGGCCACTGATTCCCTTGATAAATGAAAAGGTCGTCGGAACGGATGGCATCCGATTGGCGGCAAATCCAACTTCGTCATCGAGCTGATATTCGTCAAGCTGGACGTCAAAGGCGCGTTCGACAGCTTCCGCCGGGCCTTCAATGGTCATCTGGAGGCGATTTGGCCACTGGTGAGAGACCCTGAGTCCTGTCGAGCGAAGCCATTCCCTCAGTTGTGCATATTCTTGTGGCAGGCGGCCAAATCGGCTGCCAAATTCCTGTGGTGTCAACCATTTATGGTACTGAGGCGAAGCGGGATTTTGCTGAGCCGCCATCAAATCCTGAAGTCCTTTGGGGTCGCGCGATGCCAGAACCACCGTCAGTGGGCCAATATGGCGAAAGGCTGGAACTCGTGCCTGTTTTTTCGCCAGGTCAGCCACCAAGGGAAGTCCCCCGGAAACCTGTCGTTTGGCTGGAACCATTGAGATTTGCGAACCCGGTGACACTGACGAAACCCACACCGGGCCATGTGCGAGAAAGCACGCTACAAGAAAAGGAATCAGGATTTGTTTCATAAATTATTGCCATTCACTATCCGCTTTTTGATTGACTACTCGCTACTCGCTTAGGGAGCGTTAAAAAATAAGTTCCTGGGAGCGCGGGCGTCCTAATTATGTCCAGGTTTTGGTTTTGCACCGCGAAGCGTTGCAGTTCGGATAGCCGGTCGGTTGGCCGCTTTGGGCCTACCACCGGGTCCAAAGGCCACCCCTTGTTGCTCCCCTGCTTCGCCCGCGCCCCGCAGGGGCGCGGGCGAAGCAGGGGAGCAATGGAGAGAACGAACCTGTTCCCGGTGGTAGCTCCCAAAACCTCGCAACCACCGGCTATCTGAACGGCAGCCTTTCAGGATGCTCAATCCAAACTCCTGATTCCCAAAAGAAAACGGGAAGTTGATTTTTTACAGTCCCTTACTTCCTATTTGGGGTCGTACTTGAACCGGAAGCTGGCTGAAGTCAGTTTTCCTTCAGTGAAAGTAATTTCGTTTTCGCCGTCTTTTAAATTTAATTGTTGCTGAGTGGCCTGAACCCGTAAGCGGCCAGTTTCCTGCACATAGCGGGCGAGCAAGGGCGGAACGACCACTTTATTATTGATTCGAAGCTGGCCAGTGAGCGAAAGCTGTTTCCCAAAGACTGAGAGTTTATTTTTCGCGAAGCGGACTTTTTCAATGGATGGTGGTGGCACGCTGGTGTTGGCCAACGTCACCCGGGCTAAAACTGGAAAATCCACTTCCAAATTATTGACCTGAACCCCAACCCCAACCAGGCGGCGACCATCGTCCGGTGAGATCACCGCTTTGCTTGGTTTGCGAATATCAGCCATAAAGAAAAAATCACTTCCATCACGGCTGAGCTGGCTTGAGCCAATTGAAATCAGCTTGATGAGGACAAAAAAGCTGCCTCGATCAATCGTGAGGTCTGGGGTGTCAAACTCATTATAGTTTAGGTAAGACGTGAGCTGGGCCAGGTCAGAAAAATCCTTTGTGATTGTAAAATCACCTTGTTTGACGTTGTTAATCTGAGCATTGGACAAATCCGCGTCAGTATCGGCTGAAAAAACAAACACCCGGACCTGGGCACCGGCGGCAGATGGAGCTGACCTTCCAGCATTATCCTTAACCCAGCTATTCAAAGATGGATACAGAACATGGGTGAGTGTCGCGGGATAAATGTCAGGGGTGATTTGCTCACCGAAGAGAAAAAAGTCAGGGCGGTCTGGCGGCACAATATTAAACACAAATCCAATATTTTGCGGGACAGGTACTGACAACCCCTTTGGCAAAGCTACATAAGAAGCCGTTGGGGACTGGTTGGGCACGATAGATGAGTGCACGGGAGGTTGCCCTGCCGATGGGGAGAGATCCGGAATTGAAAGTGGAACCGGTGAAAACTCTGGACCCACCTTGGGGTAAATGCGCTCAAATTGGGATAAGGGAACTGACTGGACAACTGGGGCTGGGAGTGGCGATTGCTGAATACTTTGCGAGGAGCGAAAGGCCAGGACATTGAGCGAAAGCAGGGAAGTTCCAAGTAGAGCAGCCACGATGACTGCTGACAAACGATGCAATCGTGGTAACAGCATAATTTTGGAGAACCTGAGTTGTGAAAAACTATGTGGTGGGTTAATCCCAATTAAAAAGGAAAAAAGGGAAAGGGGAAAGGGGAAATTGCCAGATGAGGGTTGAAAGATCTGGGGCTGAGGGCGGAAGAAATCGGACTGAAGAAATCGGACTGAAGAAGTTGGGCTGAAGACTTCGGGCTCGGGGCTAAGGGAGCGTTAAAAAATAAGTTCCTGGGGCGCGTTCCGCCACGTCCAGGTTTTGGTTTTGCACCGCGAAGCGTTGCGGTTCGGATAGCCGGTCGGTTGGCCGCTTTGGGCCTACCACCGGATCCACGGGCCGTCTCCTTGTTGCTCCCCGCTTCACCCGCGCCCCGCAGGGGCGCGGGTGAAGCGGGGGGAGCACTGGAGAGGACGAACCTGTTCCCGGTGGTAGCTCCCAAAACCTCGCAACCACCGGCTATCCGAACGGCAGCCTTTCAGGATGCTCAATCCAAATTCCTGATTCCCAAACGAAAACGGGAAGTTGATTTTTTACAGTCCCTAAGGGCTGAAGACTCGCCAGCTCGGGGCGAAAGAAAACGGGTTTCAAACCCTGAGCCCCAAGCTCTCAGCCCTGGTTTTCTCAGCCCTGGTTTTCTCAGCCCGAAGTCTTCAGCCCCAAGCCCTGAGCCTTGTTTTTTATTGATTCGACTTTCTGAAAATGACTTTGAGCGATTGTCGCCACTGCTGGCCAATTCCAATGATTTGAATCGGAACCGCTGGGTCAATCCAGGAAAGGGAATCCTGGGTTGTCGGGTGAAGGTCCAGCATTGGTGCGATTAAGCAAAGCACTGGTGGCAGTGATCGTGAAATGTTGAGCTGTGCAAAAGCCGGGTGACGATGGATATCTCCTCGGTGTAAGTGGTTTTGCACTCGATACCAGTATTCGAGCCCTTGCCACAGGTGTTGGGGATCCGCGCTGGCTTTTAATTCAAGGATGGCAAGTTGACCATTTTCACGTACTCCGAGCAGGTCAACAAACCCACCGTCTG
Source organism: Acidobacteriota bacterium (assembly GCA_016208495.1). Classification (NCBI taxonomy): domain Bacteria; kingdom Pseudomonadati; phylum Acidobacteriota; species Acidobacteriota bacterium. Next base: position 40,172 of record JACQXX010000087.1, read on the forward strand.
TCAGATTAAAAGCCGCCACCTGTTCGGCAACCGTGTGTGGTTGGAGGGACGAGTCAAGGTGTGAAATTTCACGTTGGACAATGCTTTCCAGCCAGCGTTCGGCCTGCAATCGGTACAGCGGATGTCTATGATCAACTGGTTGTCCAGTGCGATGTTTGCCAAGCAATTGGACCAGATTGGCAAACCGTTTGTGTGAAGCTGAGGTCAACTGGCGCAACGGGTGATGAAGGGCGCTGATTCCAAACCGAAGTTGAGCCGGTGAAACAGGTGTTTCTCGAACCAACCGGGCAAACTCAAGGCCATTCCACCGAATGGAAATCCAGGGGTGTGAGAGTGAATGGCAACTGGTGATAGTGGTCGGAGAAAGATCAACGATACGGTTGAGCTGGTCGCGCTCATCTTCAGTGAGTGGCGGGATGGCTCCGCCGGATGCCTCGAAAAATTGGTTGACCGGTCCAGTAAAGAGTGCTGGTTGATCTGGCGGGAAACTGATCGGGCGAGCCGCAGTGCAGGTGGCATCAAGTTCAAAAAGCTCTAGTTTCAGTCCGCGAATCATGGTGATTTGCCGACAGATATGTTCGATACACACCCGAGGCGCAAAAATCAGTGCTCTGGTGATGGGAACTCCGGTTTTTAACAACTCAGTCGCCATTTCCAAAACGGCGGCAACCACCTGATGTTGTGCTGGTTTGAGTTCGCCGGGGTTGATCCCAATCGCCACCCACTGGTTGGTTTGAGCGGTTATCCAGATCCGGGAAAAATAAACTGAACGCTGACCAGTTGGGGACTGGCGTGCACTGGCCCGATGAATGTGAACTGAAGGGAAAGTTCGCTTGATCAATTTGAGCAGACGGTCATGAAATTCGGTCCGTCGAGGGTGAGCCAGGATTGGAAGACTGTCGGCGGGATCAATCTGAATCAAAAGCAACCCGGTAAGGTGCCCACTGTGTCGTGAAATCTGAATCTCTATCCGGTTGAGAGCCGACGTAAAACTGACCACCTGCCAGCTTTGGGCATAACTTTCACCCCAAAATAAAACAATCAACTTGTGGTACTTCACCTCGCAGGTCACTGTACCAGGCAGTTGTTCAAACTGGTGGATCCGATCCGGGAGCGTGAGTCTCAGGTGTAAGCAATTTCCTTCAGCGGCCTGTGTCAGCCGGAGCAGGTTCAGTTCAAGTTGATATTTGGCCGTTTCAAGATCTGGTTTCAACCCCGTCATTTGCCATTATGACTCCTTCCGAAAAAGTAAAAGGCACAGCCGGTAGGGGGCTGTGCCTGATGGAAGGGCAAATTGTGTTCCAGACCTTACTCACGATTGGTAAACAGGAGCGTACCGTCGTTATTTTGAACCACTCGCGGTGGTGGAGGCGGCAATTCAGCCGGCTGGGCTTTTTTCGAAGCGTTTTTCGTCCCGTAGTGCTTTTTGCTGCCATACTTGGACGTGATATTTTTTACATACGCCTGGGTTTCGCGGATATTGGGCACCTGATTGCCATTGCGTTTCACCCGATTTTCACCCGCGTTGTACCCGGCGAGGGCCAGTTCCACGTTGCCATCAAACATTTCCAGCAGGTCGCGCAGGTACCTGGCGCCACCATCAATGCTCTGTTGAGGGTCAAATGGATCGGTGATGCCATACCGACGGGCGGTGCCATCAATAAACTGCATCAACCCTTTGGCACCAGCCGGAGAAACCGCATATTGGCGGAATCCTGATTCCTGGCGCATGACTTCCGTAATCAACAGTGGATCTACCCCATGTTTTTGACCAGCTTCCAGAATCAACTTATCAAGCTCAGGTTTTCCGGTTGAAATGGTTCGATCACTGCCGACGACCAGAACTTTGGCTTTCCCCGGCACCTGAGTACTGGTAACCACCCACCGGCCATCTTTGTCTTTGATGACGTTCATGATGGTTTTTGGTGGGACTTCCCATTCGGGTTCTTCCTTTTTCACTTCAGTGGCTGGAGTTTCTGATCCTTCGGCTGGTACGGCTGTCTCTGGCGCCGGCGCCGGTTTGGCCGGTGCATCATCAACTCCGAAGTCACGGTTGGTAATCACGACTCGGCGGGGGGGGGTGTCAGCCGCTGGTTCTTCTTGAGCCAGAGCGTTTTGTCCAAAGGTCAGTGACAAAAATCCAATCAGCGTAATTTGAAGCAAGCGGTGCTTACTCATTCGGGTTTGAGTCCTTTCAACAAAATCCAAATTGCATTTAAGTTGAGCAATATCAGTGCCAGACATGAATTAAATCTTGATTTTTTTCGGTGCACTGACAGTGAGGTTACCTGCTCCAGAAAAACCCTGAGACGAAGCCCGAATCTGACACGGACTTGGGATCATGAACGGGATAAGTACAAGAAAGACTGTTTGGGATGATATTTTAGGATTTCTGGATACAGATGATCGAAAGTGTAGGGATTTAGGTTGAAAGTGTCAATATCCGAGACGAATCCTGGCGCAGAGTGACAAGGTGACTCAATGACATTGTGACAGGGTGACAAGGTGACTGAATGACATTGTGACAAAATGACAAGTCCAGCCGAGCATCAAGATTTTGTCATTTGATCATTTTGTCACCTTGTCACCCTGTCAGGTTGTCACCTTGTCACCTGGTCACCCTGTCACCTTGTCATCCCCTCACTTTGTCACCTTGTCACCTGGTCACCCGTCTGAAATCATCAGTCGGTTTAAAATAGAGACCGCCTGCTAAACTGAGCAATCCCAGGAGTAACCATTCAATACTGCGCAGATGGATGATGATTTCAGCCTGGGCCAAAGCTGTTGGATCGGTTGTCCCGGTTATTGGCCAGAAAAGGTTGGCACCAGCAGCCAGCAAACAGGCACTGGCCAGCAATCCAAACAGATGTCGGCGCACAAAAGACTGGGGTTTCAGTAAGCGGTGCAGTTGATACCGCGCCCGTTCATGCTGATGCTGCATCTGGTGACGGAATGCCGCCTGGGCTTTTTCCAATGGGGATGGGGTTAAATCAAGTCCACAGGCTGGGCAAAACCGCATCCCTGGGAGACGTTCCTTGTTACAGCGGCGACAAACCTGGATGTGTGAGGTTGGCGGCAACGAAGTGGTCAGGTTTGGGATGTCCTTGACTGGGAGTTCGCCCTGGAGCGGTGCAGCCGTTCGGGAAACCGTTGTTGGCAGGGCACCGTTGGACGTGCCTGATTGCGAAAGAAAGAAATATTCCAGTGGTTCAGTCGCATTTGGGCGGGAACCGAGCATTGCTGTTGGGAGTTTGGCGTTGGGCTTTCCGCACACGCCACACAAAACCTGATCCGGCTGGAGCACAGCTCCGCACGTAGAACACACCATAAAATTTCCTCACTTGAACAGAAAAACTGTGTTGGGGACTTGAGCCAATCGCCGTGACCATCAGGATTGAGGAACTGGCCACTTGAAGTGCGGCAGGCTTGACAGTTTTCCAGATGAGGAAATCCAAATGAGCGTTGGTTGGATAGACGGAAAGAAACCAGGAGGGAGCGGGGCAAAAACGGGCAATTTTCTCAGAAGAAAAGCCAGTGAACCAGGGCAGTTGGGGAAAAGGGGAACTGTTCGCCGTTCACCTTTTCGATCCCCAAACCCTGACCCCGTCAGTCGCTGACTTGCCCGGTCATTGCGCGAGTTCGTCGTGGATGGTACGCAGTTTGAGAATTTCAAAGCGACGCACCCCCTGTGGGGTTTGAGCCTGGACTTCATCGCCTTCTTCTTTGCCCATAAAGCACCGGCCCAGGGGAGACGTGGTCGAAATCAACCCGTTTGGCACGTCTACTTCTTCGGGGGTGACCAGTCGGTAGGTGATTTCCGTGTCTCGGTCCAGATCCAGAACTTCCAGGGTTGATCCATAGGCTGCCCGATCACGAGGCAATTGATCAATGTTGAGCATTGAGAGGGCGGCGAGGCGTTGATGCAGGGCACCCAGACGGGCTTGAACATAGCGCTGGCGTTCCCGAGCCGCCTGGTACTCTCCATTTTCGCGCAAGTCACCAAGGGCGGCGGCTCGTTGGAGTTCACGTGGGAGTTCAATTTTCAGCTCCTGCTCAAGTTTGCGTATTTCCTCTTCCAGTATTTGTTTGACTTTCATTAGTTAACAGGCATCAACGCTCAGCTTTTGAATGCTAAGGGGAAACACCTTACTCCTTTCATGAATAATTTCCCGCTGGACTCCGATTTCTCGAACAGAGCTCCTTAAACCAGGATTCAATGGGGAATCCTGGTTTCGGAAAAAAAGAACCCCCGGTCAGGCTATCTCTCGCCTGACTGATTTGATGAAGCCTTCTGACGTTGGTGGATGAACCAGGAAACCTGAGTCTATCAGGGGAAAGAGTTTCTGGCATTTTTTCCCTAAAAAATCAAGATGCCTTGGATAAGAAACCGAGACTTTGCACAATGGGAGTCTTGTCGCCCAGAGATGCTTTAGACTATACTTTCAACTCGTCGCTTCTATCTAAAGTACTTCGTAGCACCCTTTACATTTCGTTAACCCAGCACACCACGACCTGAAAACAAGCTTATCAGGATAAGTCTTTTTTCTGTAGCGAGATAAGCCTTCCAAAGACGCTGCTGGTAAAAATCAACTTTCAGGGGAAACCTGCCTCACAGGGGGATTGGTGACACTGGCACTCCACACTATTTCAGGATGAAATATCTCGTGGGTGCTGGTGATGGATCTGGTAGGGCATCGGCTCAGATCTTCGGAATCATCAGTGACACCATGAAAATACGCGATTTCGTTGACGCTTTTCGGCGCAAGCCTGCCAATCAAGAAAGTTCGGTGCCTCCTAAGAACAAAGGGGAGGACGAATCGCTTCCGCTGGTTGAAGTGGCAGATGTTGTTTCGAAAGCTGAACGACCTCCAGTCCCGATTCTTTCTGCCCCAGTGGTTCAGACGCTGATGGGATCCGTACCGATTCCCCAGCGATTTGACCCCCGGCGGGGCCGTGACGCCTCGCTGCAATCGGCTGGGTCTGGTGGAAACCCCTTGCCTTTGGAGCCAAGTGGCCGACCACCCGCCGTTCCGGATCCAGTCCCTGACGCCTCGAATATTCTGGAGATTGGCTTGGAGCCAGGCAGTCCCTCGGTTGGGTTAGATCAGATAGACACTGAACCCACCATCGGTCAACCCGCCAACTGGTCAGACGCGGACCCTTTGGGGGATTTGGTGCCAACCGCACCGCTCCCAACCGCACCCTTTGTGCCGCCTCCGCCGTTGCCTCCGCCAGTATCACTGGCCGATCCGCTGGCTGATTTTCATACACCGCCAACTCCGACTCCATCGCCGTCAACCCAGCACATGGCAAATCCGTTTGCGGGTCCGCCCCCAAATGCACCGCTCGCGGCGTCCTTACCGCCGCCCAGAATGGTGCCGCCGGCGCCGCCAGTTGCCGACCCCTGGTTTTCGTCTCCGTCGCCGCCTCCACGGCCTACGCCGGCTGGAGAAATGACAGGGCTGGACGCACTTTTGAGTTCTTCATCAGAGAGCCTCCCGACCTTTAAACCTGTGTCTTCGTTGCCGCCGGCTGCCCGCCCAACTCCAGTTCGGCAACCAGCGCTGGATACACGGCTAATCGAGGTTTTTCAAAAACTGGCCACATTTACGGGAGACATCGCTGAAACGACATCTTCCGAAGGTGTTTACGAAACTCTGGTGCGGGCGGCACAAGACTGCTTACAGGCAGCGCGTGCCTTTTTGATTCCTTTTGATGTTGATGGAAACCCGCTACCGGTGCCGACCGAAGTGTATGACACGCCTCCCAAAGTCTCCCTGGAAGGCATGTTTTTAACCCGCTCTTTTGCCAGTGCCTTGATGGAACGGGTGGGCACCCCTGAAAAGTCATCGCTTGTGGTTCAATTAGCGACCGGGCAAACCCTGCTGCCTCCGAATCAGGCGGCAACGATTGAGTGGTATTTACTGCCTCAGTTGACATTGCCTGGCGCCCTGGTGATTGGCGTGCAATGGAATGCGCCGGTTGGTCCTCCTGCCTATGGAGGGGCAGTGGCTGAGGTGCTGCTCAATTGTGCTCAAAGTGTTTTACTGCGGCTTGAATCCCCGCTGCCGCCTCCGCCTGAACCCGCCATGGTCCAACCCGTGGAAGAGCCAGTCGTCCAAACTGTTTTACCTCAAGGGGTTGCCGAAAATGTGCTCAAACTGCTGGATGAAGCAATCTTTGTCATTGATAACCAGCGTCACTTACGGTTTGGCAATCCGATGGCTGAATTTCTGACCGGCTGTTTTCAGGGTGAGCTGCAGTCATCAACATTTGATGAAATCAGCCAGGGGCCAGGGATGCAAAATGCGAATCTGTGGCAGCATTTGCACATGTCCACTGAAGACCAGCAAATCCACACTGATATCAATACCCTGGATGGAGGCTCCCTTTCGGTAACGGTTTCCGCCTTGACACTTTCCGCCAGTGACGGTCAGGCTGCCGCTGAGTTTGCCAATGGCCGCGTGATTGCCGTTCGGGATGTCACCCAGAGTCGCACGGATGCTGCCCAGGTCGTCATGGCCGAGCTTGAAGGGGTTCGTCACGAATTAGAGCAAACCCGGATGCAACTGGAGCAATCGCGAGCTGAACTGTTTGCGGCGATGAGCGTTGGGCGACCTGCCCCGCCACAAGACCAGGTCAATGCGTTTCGAAATTCGCTGATGATGGTACTTGGGTTTTCAGAGTTATTGAATCGTGGCGAGTACGGGCAGATGAACCCTCAGCAATTTGAAATGTTCCGCAATATTGAACATCACGCCAAACAAATGTCAGCACTCTTAGAAACATTGCTGCCAGCCTCATAGGCACGGGCTGAAAAAGTCGGGCTGAAGAATCTCGGGCTGAAGAAATCGGGTTGAAGACAATGGGCTGAAGAAATTGGGTTTATTTCATCCCTCATCCCTCATCCCTTCCTGTGCCCCAAGCCCGAAGTCTTCAGCCCCGAGCTTGCGAGACTTCAGCCCTGAGCCCCAGGATTTTCAGCCGCAATGCGACCCTCAAGCCCCCTTATTTCAGGAACCTCTCTGACAAGGACAGCACACCAAAAATTCATTCCATACAGAAAACGGAAATTTCGCTATGACGCAAACTGCCCCACGAAGAATCCTCTTCGTTGATGATGAACCAGCTATGACCCAACTCGGCAAAGTTGTTTTAGAACGCGCTGGACATCGCTGTTCTTTGGCGACCAATGGAGAAGAAGGGCTACAACGTATTTTGGCCGACCGACCGGACCTTGTCATTTTGGACTATATGATGCCTGGAATGAGCGGGGCCGAGGTGTTTCGCACACTTCGTACCTACTCTTTATACAAAGAGGTACGGGACACTCCAGTCCTGATGCTCACCGCGAAAACCGATAACGACACCGAACGGCGTCAGTTGATGGAGCTTGGGCTGGCGGCCTATTTGACCAAGCCGTTTGGTCACCGCGAATTGCTCAATGTCATTGACAACATCCTCATTACCAGCGAAGTCCGAAGGCATCACCAGCAAATCGCCGCCGATATCAAAAGCGCCTACATTGGGGCAATTCATACCTTGCTGAAACTTTTAGAAATGAAAGATCCCTATGCCAAAGAACACTCTCAAATGGCGGAACTGATATCGGTTGCCGTGGCTGAGCAGTATGGATTGAATGAGTATCAAATCGAGACCATCCGTCTGGCGGCTCTGCTCCATGACATCGGGAAAGTTGAAATCCCCGAACACATCCTCAACAAACCCGAACCTTTTTCGACTGATGAGCGCTCCGTCATGCAGCAACACGTGAGCTATAGCGTCCAAATTTTAGACGCCATTCCCGAAATGCGGGAAGTTGCGATTTTGGTGGGATGTCATCACGAGCGGATTGATGGGAAAGGCTACCCGCAAGGGTTGGATGCCGATGAAATTCCGCTTGGCGCGCGCATTATTGCGGTGGCGGATGCCTACGATGCCATGCAGGGCAATCGCTCCTATCGGAGCAGACTATCGAAAGAAGAAACCATCGCCCAACTCAGAGCCAATGCTGGAACCCAGTTTGACGGCGATGTGGTCGAGTATTTTATTGAAGCCCTGGAGACAATCGAAGCCCGAAAGAGTGACCGTGTGACAAAGTGACAAGGTGACCGTGTGACAAAGTGACAAGGTGACAGGGTGACTCTATGACAAGGTGACTCTATGACAAGGTGACAGGGTGACTCTATGACAAGATGACACAATATCATTTGGTCACCTTGTCACCTTGTCACCTTGTCACCCTGTCACCTTGTCACCTTGTCACCTTGTCACTCTGTCACCCTGTCACCTTGTCAGTCATTCCTATTTGTCCAACGTTCCGCGGGCGGCCTGGTCACGTTCGATTGATTCAAACAGGGCTTTGAAATTGCCTTTGCCGAAGCTCTCGCTGCCCATGCGTTGAATAATTTCAAAGAAGAAGGTTGGCCGATCCTGGATTGGCTTGGTGAAGATTTGCAACAAATAGCCGCTGTCATCCTTGTCAACCAGAATGCCTAGATCCCTCAAGATTTCAACATCTTCCCGAATCGGTCCAACTCGATCCAGCAACGTGTCATAATAACTGCCAGGCACGGTTTGGAACTCGATGCCGTTGGCCCGCAACTGGCGCACCGTGGAGAGAATATCCGCCGTGGTAATGGCCGCATGCTGGACGCCCGGTGTCTGGTAAAAATCAACATATTCTTCAATTTGCGAGCGTTTGCGGCCTTCGGCGGGCTCATTGATCGGCAGTTTGATGCCGAGTGTCGGGCTGGCCATGACTTTGGACCGCAAGGCCGTGAATTCGGTGCTGATGTCGTTTTCGTCAAAGTGACGGAATTGGAAGAACCCAAAGATTCGTTCGTAGTACTCCACCCAGGTTTCCATCTCGTTCCAGCCCACATTGGCCACAATGTGATCAATCCGGATGAGTCCCGCCCGGTTGGGGGAGGGCAGATACAGGTCGCGGAATCCAGGCAGGAAGGTGCCTTTATAGCCTTCGCGTTCGATAAACCGGTGAATCGTGTCGCCATAGGCTTTGATGGCTGCGGTTTTGACGGTGCCGTGCTCGTCTTCAATCGTGGTTGGCTCCTGAACTGATTCCGCACCACGAGCCATGGCTTTTTCATAGTCGCCGAAGGCATCAGCCGTTTTAAAAGCGACCGCATTGACTCCGTCACCGTGCTTGCGAACGTGCTCGGTAACCGGATGCTCAGGTAAAAAGGCCCCCGTGATGATCAACTTGATGTCATTTTGTTTTAAGACATAGGACACTGTCTCACGGGTGCCGGTTTCCGGACCACGGTAGGCAACAATGTCAAAACCCAGGGCAAAGCGAAAAAAGAAGGCTGACTGTTTGGCATTGCCGACAAAATATTCCAGATGGTCAAAATCATTGACTGCCAGCGGTGTCGCTTTTCCAACCAGAGATTCTTTGGGAGTCGTCATAGAAAAATTCCTTTCCTCGCCACCGGGTCTCGGCTCGCGAGATACATTTTCAAAGAAAGCGATGAAGTTCGATGTAATTCCTCTTGAAGATCAGCCTTTGGGAGGAACTGATATCAGTTGAGGCTGGGTCAAGAGAGGGATGAATGGCTGGAAGCGTATCCCAAGCAATGGGCGAAAAGCAACTGGGTGCTTTTTTTAGGGTTCGGGGTTCGGGGTTCGGGGTTCGGGGTTCGGGGTTCGGGGTTCGGGGTTCGGGGTTCGGGGTTCGGGGTTCGGGGTTCGGGGTTCGGGGTTCGGGGTTCGGGGTTCGGGGTTCGGGGTTCGGGGTTTGAACCCCGAACCCTGATCTAAAACATCACCCCAAATACCCAAGTTCCCGCAGGCGTTCGCGGACTTCTTCGCTTTCCTCGTCGGAAAATTCGAGATCAGGCAGGTCCTCGCCCGTCGCAGCATCACCGACCTGAACCGGGTGCTGGCGCATAAAGTCATCGGTGAAGAGTCCGGTTAAGACTTTGCCGTCCATATCTTCGGGGACTGGTAATCCCATCAAATGCAGAATGGTTGGGGCGCAATCCAGAATTTTGGCTTCGGTCAGATGGGCGCCTTGCCGGATATTGGGTCCCTGAACCATCAAAATACCGTGCATCCGGTGGGTGCCTGAGTTTCCAAACGCATCCACAATGAATCGGTTGGAGGTAAAATCCATATTCCCCAGCGACACATAGCGCATATCTTTGGGCAGGAAACACACATCCGGGGCGTCAGCGATGTGCTCGCCTTGATAGAGGTCTTCGCGAGTATAGAGTTCGCCGATAAAGGGTTCACCCGTGTCGGGGTCACGCATAGCCTGAAGTTTTTTGACGATCTGATCCCGGACTTTGGAATAGTCGGCTTCCTCGACCATGCCGTGCGGTTCTCGACCTTTCAGGTTGATGAAAATCTGGCCGTAATTCCCTTTTGAAAAGGCGGTAGTCCGTGACCAGTCCACATCATTAAAAGAGAGGAATAACTGATTGAGGCGGCTGACTTTGTTGCCCTGCGTTCCAACGCCGCGTGCTGGACGGATTTTCTTGAAAATTGGCTGACGAGAGAGTTTAAAAGCAAATTCCGGCGTCATCCCAAGTGCAAACATGGCCTGTTTCAACCGGGTTTGAGCCGTGCGTTTGAGTTTGAGAAACCCTTCCTGCATCAACCAGATATTGAAAGCACAGTATTTGTGGGCGGGTCCAAAGCCATGATCGGAGGCGAGAACAACGGTAGTTTCCGGGCCGGCAGCCGTCACCATATTGCCGACTTCCTGATCAACTTTTTGCCAGAATTCAACGATACGGGCGCGATGGGCTTTAAATTCCTCGCTGTCATGGCGTGGATGCGACTGATCCATCACGTGCCACGTTTCGTGCTGGAGGCGATCTGTTCCCCAAATATGGGTGACGAGAAAATCCCAGTCTTCGCGTTCCATCAGATAGCGGTTAACCTTGGATTTGTAATCAACTTCATCAAAAACTTCGTCGAGCACACCGTCTACATTGCCCTTGGCGTAGGTTTGGGTGAGATAGAGCCGGTACGGGCCAAGTTTGCCTTCGATATCAGCGAGCAACGTGTTGGGGTAGGTAATATCGCGGCGTCCCCGAGGCGTCATAAAATCCGAGATCAGAACACCATTGACCGGACGTGGTGGATAGGTCACGGGGAAGTTAGTGACAATTACCTTTTTTCCGGCATCGCCCAGAATTTCCCAGAGCGCTTTGCCAGTGCGTTGGGTGGCATTGGCCGCCATTTCGCGCATGCTGCCACCCCGGCGCTGGATAAATTCCAGAATGCCGTGTTTCCCAGGATTTTTGCCGGTGGCAAACGACGTCCAGGCTGTCGAAGTGATGGGAGGGAAGACCGTTTCGAGTGGGCCCCGCGTGCCCTGTTGATTGATCCTGGCCAGATTTGGAAGCTTGCCTTCCTTCATCAATGGATCAATCCAGTCAAATGTTGTTCCGTCAATACCGATAACTAAAACCCGATTGCGCAAGGGATGAACCTCTTCTGAGATGAAATGTGGTGTGAAGATAACTGGGCATCTTGCCAGAAAACCAGCCTCACGTCACCTTTTTCCTACGAGAGGAGCCTGCTATCGTTGACAACATCGTTCCCCCATTTTTTCTCAATAAACTTCCACTCCTTATCAGCTTTTTCTTTATCACCAATAAAATCATAGAGTTGAGCACGCTCTATGTAGTCAAACAGCAATTCTTTGTTTGAATAAAAAAAGGTCAATTCAGAAAGAGAAGTCCAGGTGAAGGCGGAAGAACAAAGAGAAGAAGAAGGCAAAGGAGGCGAAAGGAAGAGGAAGCAGGAAGAGCGGGAAGGAGGAAAAGCCGAAC
>JACQXX010000088.1 GCA_016208495.1 Acidobacteriota bacterium
AACCCACCCGCTGACGCAGGTGGTACTGACCTTGCCGCTACAACTTCCGGAATTCATCCTGCAGCGCCGGACGTCGTTTGTTTTCTTCTCGCAGCTTTGCAATCCAGGTTTTCCAGGTGGTCTGGTCCTTTAACACCGTCAGGTAAACACCTTTCATCTTTTCAGCATAGGTGGCGGCGGTGTGGTAGCCTTCACGTTTCTGGCGGCCAATGTACTCCGTGACCAGTTTTTCATAGAGGGCAATGGCTTCTTTGGGGAGGTGGTGCTTGATGCCATCCGCGACCAGAACTTTGAGTGATTCGTGATGCTGGGCTGATTGGGCCACGCCAAGTGCTTCTGACCAGTTTTGCTCTTCCAGATGAATCCGAGCCTGAGTCTCTAAGTCTGATTTGGCAAATTCAAAAAATTTCGCCCGCGCATCCGACCAGGTACCGAGTTTGGAGGCTTCGCGTTTGAGAAGTTGATACAACTCCAGCGAGGTACGGCTCCAGCGGGCCATCGCCAGGAAAATCCGAACCAGATTTACCGTATCTCCTTTCTCTTCATAGTGATCAGCCAGCCGCTTGAGCACCCCATCTGGTTTGGAGAGCGCGTAACTAAACAACCAGGGGGTTGGCGAAACTGCTTGAGGGCGATTTTCCAAATGCCTGAGCCAGCTTTCCAACGTCTCGATATATTGTTTCTGATCGTCTTTCGCTTTCCAGAAATCAGCCAGCTCAAGGAATTGATATTCCTCCCTCAGATTCTCAGTGCGGGTTTTGAGATACGCTTTTTCATCGCCAAGTGTCAGGTAATAACCGGCAATCCAATCGGAAGCTTCATTGGAATTAAGTTTCTCGAACTTCTTGATCAGGTATTTGTAATCATTCGGTTCGGAACAGATGATATCGAGCGCGGTTTTGATCCCGTTGACGGTCTCGCCATAACTGCCCAGAGTCTGGTCAAACGCTTCGCATAATTGATCGAAGAACGGTTTTTTCTCTGTGTGGGAAAGCTGGAGTTTGGCAATTGCCTCGCCGTAATATTTGAGTGCCGTTTCAATCTGGCTGGTACTCAAGCCTACTTCCTCGATCAGATCCTCCATTTCTGAAATGGTGTGCCAGAATATTTCAATTTGATCAACCGGATGCAATGCCTGAGCCTCTTGAAAGACGGTGTTAAGTTCCCCAATTTCAATGTCCCCTTCATATCCAGATTCGATGTAGCTATAGACACCAGCCAGCAGGCGGTCAATCTGTTTGTTCAACCGTTTGACCAGCGCCGGGTTTTTGGGCTGGCTGACCAGGGCTGACGCCGGGAGCGAAATATTCTCAAGCAGTACTTTTTGAAATCCTGGATTTTCTTCCGCCAGTTTCAGGATGAGTTTGAGGAGCGCATCTCGTGAATAATCTTCCAGGGTCTGCTGGAGTGCCGAGGGGATACCTGGAATGGTAAGTTCGGCGACATCATCCTTATGATCCAGGTAATACAGCAACGCGCCTACAATGTGCTTACAAACAACACCGTCATAGGGGCAGGTACATTCAGATTTGAGTTCGGTGCCTGCTTCACGAACATTCACGGTGTAATTTCCATAGTTGCCATGAAGTTTGGCGGAAATTGAATTTGGAGTTGTTGAGAACTGATAGATTAGTCCTTCTTCAGCATATTCTGTGCCGCGATGAAAGATTTCTGAACTGTCGGCCAGTTGCAAAATGTCTTCCCGAGTCAGTGTTTTGAGTTTCATACAGCCTCATTTTTTGAGAAGTTTTGAGACTGTAAATATAGCATAAAGAAGAAGATAAAGCTAGTTTTGGAGTGCGGCGGCTTGACGCCGCTTTCAAAACATCAAAGCGGCGTCAAGCCGCCGCACTCCAAAGCGTACCCTCTTGACACTCCAGGAACTGTTTGCTAAGGTTGCGCGCTACTTTGGCGATTTTGGCCAAAGTAACAATGACCAACACACACGGATAGACGCGTAGCTCAGGGGTAGAGCACTACCTTGACACGGTAGGGGTCAGCGGTTCAAATCCGCTCGCGTCTACCATCCTTTTTTGCGGTGCTGGTCACTGCTGGTTCATTCTCACGTCAGCTCCAGAAGAGCTCAAGGTTTTGCACAGATTGCATTCCGAATCTGTGTCGCTTGCCGCACTCACCCACGCGGAGGGCACACCAAACGCCACTCTCCCGGCGTTGCCACTCCACATACGCTTTCCGGCCAGGCCCGCACACTGCTTCAACCCCAGTGTTGCCCCCTTGAGACGCTGATCGAGGATCTTACCGCGTAAACGATAACTCAATTTTTGAAGCTTCAGTTTTGGAGTGTGATTGGTCGCCTTTGATGAGGTCAGGCCCGCGTTTGGGTCTAATTCATCAGGGGAGAGCCAGTCAGCAAGGAATGTAAGAGGTTATGAGTTCACAGAGCGAAGTGTCTTCAGTGGTCGAATCCGGCCCTTTGACGGCGCTGGTCGTGTTGTCTCAGCGTGATCGTGAAACGGCCAAACGTGCAATTGCAGCCCGTGTCAACGGCGAAGCCGTGGACCTGACCCGGTTGGTGACAGCCACCGACACCGTTGAAGCGATTACAACAGATTCCCCAGAAGCACTCGAAATCTATCACCACTCGACAGCCCATTTGCTGGCGGCAGCCGTCCTCGAATTGTTCCCCGGCACCAAGCTTGGGGCCGGACCGGCGCTGCACGATGATCCGAAGGGCGGGTTTTATTACGACTTTTTGCAGGCTCAAACCTTCACACCCGAAGATCTGACCCGCATTGAAAAGAAAATGCGCGAGTTGGTGAAGCGAAACCTCAAGTACGAACGCGTTGAAATTGCCCGTGAAGACGCCTTGCAGCAATTCAGCGCCGACGAACTGAAATGTTATTTCATCAGCGAAAAAGGCGGCGAGAACCCCAGCTTCTATAAACTGGGCGACCATTTTATTGATTTCTGCCGTGGACCGCATATTCCCAGCACCGCCAAAATCAAAGCCTTTAAGTTACTGTCGGTGGCGGGTGCCTACTGGCTCGGCGATGAAAAAGGTCCGCAGATGCAGCGCATCTATGGCACGTCCTTCTTTTCACAGGAAGAACTCGATGCCTGGATTCATCAACGCGAAGAAGCCGCCAAGCGCGACCACCGCCGATTGGGCCGCGAACTCGATTTGTTTAGCTTTACTGAACAGATTGGTTCTGGATTACCACTCTATCATCCCAAGGGCGGCCTGATGCTCCATTTGCTGCAGGAATATATCTTTAGCGAACTCCTGGCCCACGGGTACAGCCTGGTCAAAACACCGCACGTCGCCTCGCGGGCACTGTGGCATGTCTCCGGTCACGAAGAAAACTATCAGGAGAGCATGTTCCCGGTGATGAAATTTGAAGATGAATCGGTCGAATATCGGCTCAAACCGATGAATTGCCCGTTCCATATTCAAATCTACAAATCACAACAGCGCAGCTATCGCGATCTGCCCCAGCGCTATGCCGAAATGGGGACGGTGTACCGGTACGAACGCTCAGGGGTTCAACATGGCTTGTTGCGGGTTCGCGGGTTTACCCAGGATGATGCGCATTTGTTCTGCACCCCAGAGAATTTACTGGATGAAATCGTGTCCTGTCTTGAGTTTGCCCGCACCATCTATACGACCTTTGGGTTTGACTACAAAATCGAGCTTTCGGTTCGGGATGCTGAAAAAACAGCCAAAAATTACCTTGGCAGCGACGAAGTTTGGGAAGTTGCGGAATCGGCCCTGACTGATGCGCTGAATAAAGTTGGGTTGCCCTATGTTCGTGTTGAAGGGGAAGCCGCTTTCTATGGTCCGAAAATTGACGTGAAAGTGGTGGATGCGATTCGCCGGACCTGGCAACTTGCGACCATCCAGGTTGATTTTAACCTGCCACGACGCTTTCACCTCGAATACATCGGCGCTGATAACCAGCCGCACACGCCGATTATGGTCCATCGGGCGATTTTGGGTTCACTGGACCGGTTCTTTGGGGTGTTGATCGAGCATTTTGGGGGACGGTTCCCGCTCTGGTTATCACCTGTTCAGGCCATTGTTCTTCCGATTACAGATCGAGTCAACGATTGTGCCAGCCACATTGGTGACAGGTTGAAACGAGCCGGCATCCGCGTCGAAGTTGATCTGCGTGGGGAAAAGATCGGCGCCAAAATTCGTCAGGCCCAGTTACAAAAAATTCCTTACATGCTGGTGATTGGTGACCGTGAAGCCGAAGACGGAACGGTCGCTGTCCGGACACGGGCACAGGGAGATCTTGGAACGATGCCGCTTGAGCAATTCATTGCCCAGGCCACTGACGAAGTTCGGCAACGAGTGCTGACAGCGTAAACAGAATAAAGAATGAAGAATGAAGAATGAAGAATGAAGAATAAATCAGTTTTATCTGATGTCTTGCTCAATCAACAGAGTATTTCTTCATTCTCAATTCTCAATTCTCAATTCTCAATTCTCAATTCTTAATGTGGCGGCGCACCCGGAGGGGACGCTTGCCGTAGCCAAGGAGAGACGAACATCGGAACCCCATTCAATCGCGGAGGCAGACCGGGTGACCGTGGCGGTCGTGACCGTGGTCCCCAAGTTCCAATCAATGAGCGAATTCGCGCCCGGGAAGTGCGGGTCATTGACTATGACGGCGCACAGGTTGGCGTTTTGCCGATCAATCAGGCGCTCGAACTCGCCCGGTCTCGTGGTCTTGACCTGGTTGAGGTGGCATCACAGGCGACTCCGCCCGTGTGCCGCATCATCAACTATGGAAAGTGGCAATACGAGCAAAAGAAAAAACTTCACGAATCCAAGAAAAAACAAACCGTGATCGTGGTGAAGGAAATTAAATTCCGACCCAGCGTCGGCGAGCACGATTACGAATTTAAAAAGAATAACGCCGTGCGCGCTATTCAGGGGGGTGACAAGGTGAAAGCCTCAGTCCGGTTTATTGGCCGTGAAATCACCCACCGCGAATTAGGCGAGCAGTTGTTGACCCGGTTAGAAAAGGACATGGCTGAATATGCAACCGTCGAAACCCGACCCCGAATGGAAGGGATGACGATGTTTGCGATTTTCACGCCCAAGAAATAAACCGGCGACGGCGGCTTTTTCTCTGGATTTAGGACCGGTCTGGTACCCTGCTCCACGATTGCCAACGCCTCCTGCAGGTTTGTGGCTGAACGATTTTTTATGGCGAACAACGCCTTTTGATGCTGTTCGCAAACCACCTGGGCACTTTTTGCTCTTGTACCTGGAGTCTACTTTTATGCCAAAGCTCAAAACCCATAAAGGAGCAGCCAAGCGATTCCGCACGACTGCTTCTGGACGAATCAAGCGTGGACATTCCCACGCCCGGCACATCCTGACCAAGAAAACTTCCAAGCGGAAGCGCATGCTTGACCATGACGTGTTGGTTGCCACAGCCGACGAAGCGCGTATCAACGTGATGTTGCCATATGGTCGCAAGTAATTCTTTATCAAGAATTTGAGCGATCTATACGAGTGTGTCGTAACTTTTCAATTTGCTCTTTTCGGAACAGGAGGACGTTATGCCTCGTGCAAAACGTGGAAATAAGCGCTTGCAGCGGCGCAAAAAGATTTTGGGCCTTGCCAAAGGCTATAAGATGACAAAAAGCAAACTTTACAGGTCGGCGAAAGAGTCCGTCGAGCGCGCGTTAAAGTTTGCTTATAAAGGTCGGAAGATCAAAAAACGCGATTTTCGCAGCCTCTGGATCGTTCGGATCGGTGCGGCTGCCCGCATTCATGGAATTAATTACAGCCAGCTCATGCATGGCCTGAAAGTCGCCGGCATCACTCTGGATCGCAAAGCCCTGGCGGACCTGGCAGTGCACGATGATGCAGCCTTTGCTGAGTTAACCAATCAGGCCAAGAAAGCTTTGGCAGCCCGCTCTGCTTCTTAATTGTTGACCAATTTTTGCGAAGACCTTTAGAAACTGGCGAACGGCTCATTAATTAGCGGCTGTTCGCCAGTTTTTGTTGGCGGGAAGCGTGTCTAGTGTCTTTCACGTGTTGGTTTTTGGTTTTGCATCGCGAAGCGCTGCCGTTCGGATAGCCGGTTGGTTGGCCGCTTTGGGCCTACCACCGGACCCAATCGTCACATCCTTGTTTCTCCCCGCTTCGCCCGCGCCCCACGGGGTGCGGGCGAAGCGGGGAGGGATCAGGGGAACGAACCGTTTCCCGGTGGTAGCTCCCAAAACCTCGCAACCACCGGCTATCCGAACGGCAGCCTTTCAGGATGCTCAATCCAAATGCCTGCCTCCCAAATGAAAACAGGAAATTGTTTTTTAATGCTCCTTGGTAACCAGTACTTTTCAGGAACAAAGCACGAGGCACCAGGCACGAAAACTAGGAACCAGGTATTCAGAGACCCATTATGACTACTCCTCTTCTCATCCGTCGAGCCCAAAAACAGGACGCCGCCGCCCTGGTGGAATTCAATCGGGCGATGGCCCAGGAAACTGAAGGCAAAGACCTGCCGCTGGAGATTATCACCGCTGGTGTTGACGCTCTGTTTGATCGGCCCGAATACGGCTTCTATCTGGTGACTGAGCTGGAAGGTGAAATCGTTGGCGGGTTAATGGTGACATTTGAGTGGAGCGACTGGCGCAACGGGCTTTTTTGGTGGATCCAAAGCGTTTATATCCGGCCAGCCCATCGCCAGCGCAAGATTTACGCCCAGATGTACACCCACGTCAAGCAACTGGCTGAGCAGCAGGGAAATGTGTGTGGCTTCCGGCTCTACGTTGAAAAAGAAAACGAGCGTGCCCAACGGGTGTATGAACGTCTCGGCATGCAGGAAACTCATTACAAGATGTATGAAGAAACCATATAGTGGTTAGTGGATAGTGGTTAGTTTGGGTTTTTGGTTCTGCCTCGAAAGTATTGATTTCCAACCACTAACCACTAACCACTAACCACATTCTTCATTCAAAAAATTCTCCTTTCAGAAGGAATTGACCATGTCTGAATCATTAGCAACCCTTCGGGCCCAAATTTTGGACCAGCAGCAGCAGCTCTCCCGGCGGTTTTGTGAAACCTTTGGCGAAACCGCTTTGCCACCTTTGCCAGTCGAAGATGGAAAGGGAACGGTACGTGACCTTCTGCAGCGTGTTTCAGAATACTGGCTGGCCCGGAAAAATGGACTGATCCCGTTGCGGATGAAAGAATTAGGCAAACTGTCAGCCGAAGAGCGTCCTCGCCGCGGCGCCATGCTCAATACCTTCAAAGGCGAAGTTGAGCAATTGCTTGGTGACGTTGAAGGGCATGTCAAAGCGGCTGAACTGGCTGAAACCGCTGCCCGTGACCGGGTTGATATTTCCTTACCTGGACTTGCCATGCCCTATGGGCGGTTGCACCCAATCACGCAAATCCGCCAAAAGATTGAAGATATCTTTGTCTCGATGGGCTATAGCGTTGAAGACGGTCCCGAAGTGGACACCACGTTTTACAACTTTGACGCGCTCAATATTCCTCAAGGCCATCCGGCTCGCGAGTCACAGGATACGTTCTATCTGTCACCGGAGTATGCCTTGCGTTCTCAGACATCCAATGTGCAAATTCACGCCATGCAGCGTCGCCGGCCACCGTTGCGTGTCATTGCGCCGGGTCGTGTTTTTCGCCGTGATACACCTGATCCCACCCATAACCCGATGTTTTTCCAGGTCGAAGGCTTAAACGTGGCCGAAGGCATCACCATGGGCGATTTAAAAGGCACATTACAGGTGTTTCTGGAACGGCTGTTTGAGAGTCCAGTGACGCTTCGGTTTCGCCCAAGCTACTTTCCATTCGTTGAGCCCGGTGCTGAAACCGATTGCCTGTGTGTCTTTTGCAACGGTTCTGGGTGTCGGGTCTGTAAACAATCCGGATGGATTGAAATGGGTGGCTCCGGGATGGTTCATCCCAATGTCCTGCGTGCCTGCAACATTGACCCGGATGTGTATTCCGGCTTTGCCTTTGGCTTTGGTCTGGACCGTCTGGCGGCGATGCTCTACAGCATTGATGACATTCGCAACTATTTCATTAACGACCTGCGGTTTTTAGAACAGTTTTAAGATCCCCACCCACTGACGCAGGTGGTACCGACAAACCCACCCGCTGACGCAGGTGGTACTGACATTTGTACTCTGAAGAAATATGAAAATTAGTTACAACTGGCTGCGCAATTACGTCAAAACGGAACTTTCTCCACGGGAACTGGCAAACAAGCTGACCAATGTTGGTCTGGCCGTGGATTCAATTGATCCGCACGAAGCAGACTTCATTTTGGACTTTGACCTGACTTCAAATCGTCCAGATGCCCTGTCACATATCGGCATGGCGCGCGAAGCGGCGGCAGTGTCGGGGGTTCCGGTCGAATATCCAGCGGTTTCAATCCACGAATCAGAGACCAGGATTGAAGACCTGACATCAGTCACGATTGAAAATCCGGAATTGTGCCCGCGCTATACGGCGCGAATGATTCGCGGCATCAAGGTTGGTCCCTCTCCGGCCTGGCTGGTTGAGCGGCTGGCAGCCGTTGGTCAACGCAGCATCAATAATGTGGTGGATGTAACCAATTTTGTGTTACTCGAACTTGGTCACCCGCTCCATGCTTTTGATTATGACCTGCTTGGCGAGCATCGGATTGTGGTTCGCACGGCTCGCGAAGGCGAAACGCTGACCACGCTTGATGGGACTGAACGTCAGCTCACCCCCCAGATGCTGGTGATTGCCGACGGAAAAAAAGCGGTGGCGATGGCTGGCGTGATGGGCGGTGCCAATAGCGAAATCGGAGATGAAACGGTCAATGTGTTGATTGAAAGCGCCTACTTTGAACCGGCTCAGGTTCGGCGGACGTCCCGCGCCCTCGATTTGCACACCGAAGCGTCCCATCGGTTTGAACGCGGCGCGGATTGTGAAATGCCGGTTCTGGCCCTCAATCGGTGTACCCAGTTGATCCAGGAAGTTGCGGGTGGGGAAGTTGTCGCTGGTGTGATTGACGCGTACCCGAATCCTCCAGCCCGAAAATCAATTCAGTTGCGACGAAGCCGTGTCCGTACCCTGTCTGGCGTTGATGTCAGCGCGGAACGCGTCGAATCGGCACTCAACGCGCTTGGATTTGTCTTTGAAACCGTCACGCCGGGCGAAGCGTGGCAGGTGGTTGGCCCGACCTACCGGGTTGATATCAATATCGAAGAGGATCTGGTTGAAGAAGTGATCCGCATGGTTGGCTACGCCGAGATTCCGACCACGCTGCCAGGTTGGGGTGGGGCTGGAAGTTACCTGACCGGTGAAACACAACGCCGTTGGATTCGCCAATGTCTGGTTGGGCAGGGATTTTCTGAGGCCATTTCCTTCAGTTGGGCCAGTGATGCCGATGTGCGGGCACTGGGGGCTGATGGGCCGCTGGTGATTACCAACCCGATTGACAAAACTGAAGATCGAATGCGCCCGATTTTGCTTTCTGGCCTGGTCAAAGCTGTGGCGCACAATTTCAACTATGGCACTGACAACGTGCGACTGTTTGAAATTGGGAAGGTTTTTGAAGGCTCGCTGGATGGATTTCAGGAAGCTGAACACCTGGCTCTGGTCGTGACCGGTGCTCCCAATACCCGAGACTGGAGCAACCAGGCCCGAACCGAAACCTTCCACACGCTCAAAGGCATTCTCGAAAGTATTTTGGCGGCACTCCAAATTCAAGGCGCACGGTTTGTTCTTCCAGAAGGTGATCTTCCGCAAGCCTATTTCCCAGGTCAGACCGCGCAGGTCGTTGTGGATGGAAAAGCGATTGGCTGGCTTGGCCGGATGAGTGTGCCGGCTACGGAACATTTCAAGCTCAAACAGCCGGTGTACCTGTGTGAAGTCACACTGGGTGCGCTCCTGCAGCGTCCGCAAACATTTGCACCATATCGGCCACTTCCGAAATTCCCAAGCGTCGAGCGTGATATTTCGGCTCTGGTCGGAATGGATGTTGCCTATGGGACTATTGAGCAGACCGTTTTTGGCCTGGGGTTGCCGGCCTTCAAATCCATGACCTTGAAAGAGGTGTTTACCGGGAAACAGGTTCCGTCGGGGAAGCGTTCGCTGACGTTGAATTTATGTTACCGATTGGAAAATCGCACCTTGACAGATCAGGAAGTAAGCGCGCAGCATGCGCAGGTACTGGCCGCCTTACAAAGCCAACTTGGTGCTGAAATCCGCTAAAAATCCCAAAAAACTGCATTAACGCATCTCGAATCCCATTCGAAGCGCGGTTGTATCAAGACTTTACAGTGTAACCTGACTGTAACGCCGTGTTACAGTGTGCCGAAATTCCACTTTTTTGATCGGGCAAGGGGAGTCTCAGGGGAGGCAAATGTGACTGTACTCACTGGAATGGAAAAATTTAACCACCTTGAAGATAAGCTGTATCGCATTGTGGAGCAGTTCAAAGCCACCCGACAGGAAAAGGAAAGCCTGGACCGGGAGGTAACCACGCTCCGCCGTGAGATGAACTATCTGGCTGAGGAAAACGAGCGCTTGAAAGAGCGCATCGAGCAGATGATGAGCGAGCGGGATACCATTAAACTCAAAGTCGAGGCTATGCTGGATGCCATCGCATTGGTTGACCCTGAGATTGCAGAAACCGCAAAGCGCATGTAGGTAGCCGGCCCTCAACATTGAGCAATTTTCACTCAGAGCCAATTATGAGGACTCACGCCTATGCCTATATCGAGTGACGGTCAAAATCGAAATGAAGTGGTTTCACAAACCGTAGACGTCCGCATTTACAATCAAACCTATTCCATTCGCGGTGGAAACAGCGTCTATATCAAAAAACTGGCCAGTTATGTTGACCAGCGAATGCGCGAAGTCGCTCAGGCTACGCATACCGTAGACACCCTCCGGGTGGCAATCCTGGCGGCGCTCAATATTTCCGACGAACTCTTTAAAACTCAAGAGAAGGTTGACGAACTCGACAGCAAAATTGCCGAACGCAGTTCGGAATATGCCAATCTGCTTGATAGTGTGCTCAAGAAAACCGGACCGCCGACTCCGTGAGTCATTCAAGCCCTGAGCCCGACTTCTTCAGCCCTGATTCCTTATGTTTGTTTCTTATTCACCAGGCTACTTTGTGGATATCGGGGAAGTTCATGTTTTTCCGATGCGTAAGTTTCCTCTGATTTATGAACAGCTTACGGCTGAAGGGACTGTGGATCTGGCCCGAGTTGTCGAACCCACCCTGGCATCGCCGGATGATATTTTGCTTGTCCACACCCGAGATTACTGGACACGGCTCGCCGCAGGTGAGCTGACAGCGCGGGAACTTCGCAAATTAGGGTTTCCCTGGTCGCCAGCTCTGGTGCGGCGTTCGCAACTGGCTGTGCAAGGAACCCTGACTGCAGCCCGATATGCGCTGGCTGAAGGCATTGCCGGAAATATTGCCGGCGGCACACATCACGCTTTTCCTGGTCATGGCGAAGGGTTTTGCGTGCTCAATGATGTTGCGATTGCCATTCGGGTGCTGCAACGCGATGGTGATCTTCATCGGGTGGCAATTGTGGATTGTGATGTGCATCAGGGAAATGCCAACGCCGTCATCTTCGAAGGGGAATCAGATGTCTTCACGTTTTCAATGCACGGGGAAGGGAATTATCCGTTACAAAAAATGCGCAGCACCCTCGACCTGCACCTTCCCAACGGAATGACGGATGAACCATATCTGGAATTACTGGAGCGTCATGTAACCCAAATTTTGGTCGAATTTCAGCCCGATCTGGTCTTTTATCTGGCGGGTGTTGATCCTTACCACAAGGACCGTTTCGGAAAACTGGCGTTGACACTTGACGGGCTCAAGCGTCGTGACCGGCTGGTATTTGAATTGTGTCAGGCCCGATCAATTCCTGTAACCATCACACTGTCGGGCGGTTACGCAATCCCAACTGAAGATACCGTCAACGCTCATTGCAATACCTTTCGAGCCGCCAGGGAAGTGTTTGAGGATTGACGGGTTCCGGGTTCCGGGTTTTCGAACTGATTACCTTTCCGTTTTTTCTATCGTTTCTGTCCTTTTCCTACTCTCCTCCCTCATCCCCATAAGCGCCAGCCTTGAGCCCTCCTCCTCAACTATCTTCACTTTCAGCGTGAAGAACCACTTTGTTTGCACTCAACAAGCGTGATATTTTAAGCTCTCATCGCACAGGGAACACAAACGAATCTTTTTTTCCACCACGCTACTAATTTCGAAGGATGAGTTTTGAATGATGAAACAGCGAACCATTTGATACTCAATCAGATGGCTTCTTCATAATTCATAATTCGGAATTCATAATTTTATCGAGCGCAGCCGCATCGCCAACTGGTTGTCAACTCCCCGGCCCTCAAGGGCCAGGTTTGAGTCGTGCCAAGGCCCGACGCCACGCTTGGAGTGGCCGAAATGTTTTGGTCTGGTTCAAGCCTCGGTTGACCAGACCCCCTGGCGAAATCCAGGGAACCGATAGGGAAGAAATTAGGTACCGGCGAATGCCACCTCAGTCCGCCGCTCTACGGTGACGTGTTAAAAGGGACGGGAGGGAGTTCCAGTGCGCGTCACGTCAAACCTTCCCATATCCGGTCGAGAGGAGGACGGATTCAACCAATGGTCACAGTTGGTTGATACGCATACCTCTCCACAAGGAGAAGAGAGAACATTTTTCTTATGTTCGTTTTTGTCTATGTGTTGAATTGTGATGGGAAACCGTTGATGCCGACGTCGCCGGCCAAGGCGAGGTTGTTACTCAAAGAGGGGAAGGCGAAAGTGGTTCGGAAAACACCGTTCACGATCAAACTGCGGTTTGGTTCATCGGGATACAAGCAAGAGGTTGTGGCTGGGATGGACACGGGAAGCACCAGGGTGGGAACGGCGGCGGTGGCAAACGGGAACGTGGTCTACCAGGCGGAAGTCACCGTGCGTACTGATGTTTCGCGCAAGATGGAACAACGAAAGATGTACCGCCGCAGCCGAAAAACACGCTATCGCCAGGCGAGATTTGAGAATCGGGGAGCATCGCGCCGCAAAGGCCGGTTGCCGCCGTCAATCCAAAGCAAAGTCGAGTCGCACCTGCGGGAACGCCGACAAATTGAATCGATCTTGCCGGTCACGCGTTGGAAAGTTGAATTGGCTGCCTTTGATATTCACAAACTGGTCAACCCGGAGGTGGCCGGAGTTGCCTATCAAACCGGACCGCTCAAAGACTGGTACAACACCAAAGCGTATGTGCTGCACCGTGATGGACATCGCTGCCAAAGCGGACAAAAGATCCAGCACAGCGTCAAACTCAATGTCCATCACGTCCAGTTCAAAAGCCGCCAGGGTGGCAACCGGCCTGAGAATCTCCTGACCTTGTGTCTGACCTGCCACACGGATTTGCACGACGGAAAGTTTGAAATCAAACCCAGGCGAAATGTCACCAAACCAGCCACCGAAGTCAGTGTGATTGCCGCCCAACTCAAGCAGTCGGATTGGGAATTTGAACCGACTTTCGGCTCCGAAACCAAATACAAGCGGGAGCAGTTCCTCAAGTTACCGAAGTCTCACACCACCGATGCGATGGCCATTTGTTGTGAGGACGGCGAAGTGGTCGAAGTCGGGAAGGAAAATGTGTACCTCAAACGTCATGTCAACCAGGGTGACTATCAGCAAACCACCGGCCAACACAGCCAGAAACGGATTCCAACCGGCAAGCTGTTTGGACTCCGCAAGTTTGATTTGATTCAAACCATCAAAGGAACCGGGTTTGTCACCGGCAAGCGCCGGACCGGATATTTTGCATTGGGCGCGATTGACGGCTCTCCATTGACTGGCAGCGTCAACATTAAAACCAACTGTGTCCGGTTGAGGGCCAGAACCACAACCTTAGTTCAAAGCAGGAGCGGCGTTTCCTCCCGGCCCAGCAAAGGCCGGGTCTCCACGCCGAAGATAGGATGAACGAGAATCTCAATGAGGATGTGAAACCCCCGGTTTCGGCTGAACCCGAGCCGGGGGCTGAGCCAGAACCGGAAGCCGAATCAGGAATTGATCCTGAATTGGATGCTGTGTCTGCATTGGCAGCGAAAATTGAAGCTGATACCGAGCCTCTTCCTCCAAGCACTAACCCAAAGGGAGACCAGGATCTGGTACTGCGCTGCCGGGCTGGGGATGCGGCTGCCTGGGAAGGGCTGGTCCGGCTATATTCCCGACGCATCTACAATCTGGCCTACCGGTTTGTCAGCCGCCACGAACAGGCTGAAGATCTGACCCAGGATGTGTTTATGCGGATTTACAAATCGCTCGAACAGTACAACCCGGAAATGGGCGATTTGAGCAACTGGTTGATGCGTCTGGCCCGCAATCTGATTATTGATGATTATCGCCGCCGCCAACGTCAGCCACTTGATGGTGGTGATGATTTAGAAGACCACACCCATTACCTGCGCAGCCGAACCGACAATCCCCACCATACTATTGAACGCAAAGAACGCCGACTTCAGGTCTTTGACGCCATCAATAAGCTCTCGCCTGACTTGCGCCAGTGCGTCATCATGCGTGACATTGATGAACTGACCTATCAGGAAATTGTAGACCGGTTGCAAATCCCAGAAGGAACCGTCAAATCGCGAATCAATCGGGGACGGATTGAGCTGGCAAAAGTACTCCGGCGAATGAAAGTCGTGAGCATTGATTGAAAAACCTGGGACTGAAGAAAACGGGCTGAAGAAAATGGGTTGAGACCCACCTTCTTCAGCCCGATGTCTTTCAGCCCCCAACCCTCAGCCCCATAAGCGCCAGGATAAGGAAATGAGAGCCTGGTTGAGACAAGGAGATCCTCCTCCCGACGGTGGGAGCGGGAGAATATTTTTTCTCCTTGTCCGCTTGTCCCCTTGTCCAGATCGGGTTCTGTTGGCGCTTATGGCCCCCAGCCCCAAGCCCGAAGTCTTCAGCCCCTAATTGGTTGGCACCCACAGCACGCCTTTGCGCAAAATATGGATTTGATTGCGCTGCAAGCCAATTTCAAACAAGTCACATTCCGAAACTTTTTGAATGCACTGGGTGCAGAGTTCATTGAGTTCGCGTTTGGTTTCGTCTTCGATCAGTTGCAGCGTTTCCATCATTTCAATGTATTCCGGATCATTAATCGGAAAACTGGCAATGCCGTCACTACTGGTGACCAGCAATTTTTCACCGCTGGAAAACAGGGCTTCAAGTCGGTATTGACTGGCAAACAACTCGTGCCGACGTTCTATCAGAATGTCATTGATGAAGGTTTCAGGGATTTCGAGTTTGCGACCACGGCGTTCCTGGGCTTCCCGAACCTGAGAAATTTTCATATTGACCCGTCTGATCAGACTATTCAGGTCATTTTCAATGCTGTCGGGCGCCTTTTCGGCAAGTCGGGTGATGAAGTGGTCACGGGTTTCGTCCGGTTCGGAAAAAATATCAAAGTGTGCATTGTGAAAAACTTTCAGCCGAGCGGTGCGCACCAGCTTGTTAAGTTTTTCTTCAATAAACTCGCGGAAGTTTTGGTCAGAGAAATCAAAGCCTTCAGTTTTATGGGGTAGGGGATGGGTCGGCCCCATGGCGATGTTCAGAATGGCGGTATCAGCAAAAGCCGGAATATCCCAATCTACTGAAGCTTGCCCGCGGGGATACCACGCCGTATAGCGTTTTTCCGCTGTATGTTTGATGTGGGCACGCAGGTGATGAAATCGGAGCTGACACTCTAAAAAGACCGCCGGGCGATAGTGGGTAAAGGTTGCCGTGGCTGTTGGCTCAGGGCAAAGCCAGTGCTGCCCGATGTTGAGTTGCGGCGCATCTGTTGACCCCATAATTCCTTGCTCACTCCTGGTTGAAAGACCAGATGCGGATACACTAATCCCGCTCTCGATCAATTAAAATTTTTGGTTCGTTTGCGCGATCCAGGTTTTAAGATTAAAACCCTTTTGATTTCAAATAGATGGAGGCCACTCATTTGGGTTCGCCTGGGTGAAAGCGCGAGGGGAAGAAGGCTTTAAGTGGCAAGAGAAGAAACAGAAACTACCTTCAGTTTGGCGACTCCGGGCAATTATTGCAAGTTAATAAAGTCAGTAGTCAGTAGTCAGTAGTCAGTAGACAAAACCCGGATCGTTGAATCCAGGGAACTCTTGAAAAGAATTGTTCATAACTGACTCAAATAGAATAAAATACACTTGACAGGCAGTTCAAAATCCCAACACTCGACTACTGACTACTGACTACTGACTACTGACTACTGACTACTGACTACTGACTACTGACTACTGACTACTGACTACTGACTACTGACTACTGACTACTGACTACTGACTACTGACTACACTGACTACTGACTACTGACTACTGACTACTGACTACTGACTACTGACTACTGACTACTGACTCCTGACTCCTGGTCACATTTGCTCTGGCACATCAATGCCCATTACGTGCATGGCGGTCTGTAACTGGCGACGAACCAGGGCGAGGAGTGCCAGATAAAACTGCTGGCGGACGGGGTCGGCTTCGCCCAGAACGTGGTATTTGTTTAAAAAGCTGCTCATGGTTTGAGCAATCTGGAAGGCATATTTGGCAATTTGGGCCGGCTCCAGAAATTCAGCCGCCTGAACCAGAACTTCATTCAACTGGAGCGAAAGACTGGTCAATCCCCAGAAAAACTGGCCGTCTTCACCAGTAAAGAAGGTTTGGAGCTTTTCAGGATTGGCTTTTAACACTGACAGCGGGTCGTCGGTGGAAATTCCACGGCGATTGGCTTTGCGATAAATGCTGTTGATTCGGACAGCGGCAAATTGCAGGTAAATGCCGGTCTCGCCCTGTTCTTTGAGGGCTTCTTTAAAGTCAAAAGCAATCACTGTTCCACGGGTGTATTTGAGCAGAAAGTATCGGAGCGCACCAACGGCCACTGTGTGGGCCATGGCCTGTTGGGCTTCAGGAGATTTTTGCTCCTCGGGCGGCAGCGTCGCCTGATGCTCGGTCACGTGGACCAGCGCGCTGGTTTCCAGGCGGTCCAGCAGGTCATCGGCTTTGACACCAAGTCCTTTGCGACCACTCATGCTCACAATGGTTCGTTTGCGTTCCTCTTCGTCCAGTTCAAACCCGAGCACATCGCAACTATTCGGAGTGAGCGCCACTTTTTCATAGCTCAGGTGGGCGCTTCGCTCAACGCGATGCGTATCCATCTGATTGACCAGGGCCGCCAGAACACCTTTTTTGACATATTCCTGGGTATAGCTCTGGCCGACATCAATCACGTTAAAATAAGCCGAGCCATTGCCAAATGCCGGTCGTGATGGAAGTTCTGCTGCGTTTTCTGGCACCGTCGGAGTTGTAATCCAGACCACTTTGCCGTCCGGGTAGGTATGAAACGGCTTGTAATGGAACTCAAGGTCAAGTTGCCCCAGCTTCCAGAGATGGTAGGCAATATCTTTCCCCGTGTAGTTGACCGTGCCGTTTGATCGAACCAGGATTTTGTCGGCATCGTGTTCTGATTCTTCGTCTGGCGTGGTCTCTGTCTGATCGGCTTTCATTACCCAGCAGCCCTGATTCCGGCCACTGGTTTCATAAATAATTGAACCTGAAGCTTTTAATCGCTCGAAAGCTGCATCCCAGAGGTGCATGTGCAGGACTTCGCTTTCACGCGGCATCACGTCATAGCGAATCCCTAGCCGTTCCATTGTGTCGAGGTGGCATTGCAGAACGCGCATCGCCACATAATCGGCAATCCCGGCAATTTCACCCTGGCCGGATTCAATTTCGTGGAGCACCTTTTCACGCAGCTTTTTTCGTTCGGGGTCCGCTTCGTAAAACTGGCCAACCCGGGCATAGAGGTCCCAGCAGTAGTAATCAAATTTGCCTTGGATTTGCTGAATATCCGCCAGCGATTTTTCTTCCAGAAACACAAAGCCGATGACGACATCCACCACCTGCACGCCGGTATTATCAATGTAATTCTGGGTCTCGACGTCTTCACCACAGGCTTTCAGCAGCCGAACGAGCGTGTCGCCAAGCACTGCATTGCGGATGTGACCAATGTGAGCGGCTTTATTGGGGTTGACGCTGGTGTGTTCGACGATGAGTTTCCCGCCGATTTGTGGTTGGAGCGGCGGCTCGCCTTCTGGGGAGAGGCTGCGCAAAAACACTTCGTCGCGCTTGAGAAAGAAATTGAGATACCCGGCCCCGGCGACTTCAACCCGGTCAAGTTCGGGCAGGTCCAGAACGTCAGTTTTGAGCTGTTCGGCCAGTTGACGTGGGTTGTGCTTGGTGCCGGTGGCCTGTTTGAGTTGTTTGGCGAGTTCAAACGCCAGTGGCGCTGCCAGATCACCCAGTTCCAGCTTGGGCGGGTGTTCCAGCACGATGGTCGGCAGGCTCAGGTGAAAGTGTTTCTGGATGCTGTCTGAAAGCCTGGCGCGCAGTTTTTCCTGGATATGCAAAAACATAGACTTCTTCGTCCGTAGTCAGTAGTCAGTAGTCAGTAATGCCAGTTAAGGTTTGAAGTGGTGGTTGGTCCTCATCCCCGTTGGGATGGAGCGAGGTGAGCCGGTGGTCAGCGTCGCTTTGGACGCGCCACCACCGGATGTGGGTCAGTTCCAGGTTACCCCCGCCCGGCCAACCGCCGCCATAGGCGGCGGCTGGCCGGGCGGGAAAAAGGTAGGGAATGATCCGAATTCCCAGGGCTCGAAGACTCGCCCTGGGCTACGAGCCGTCACCTACTTCGTAGGTTAAAAACCAAAACTGCTTCAACCCTTAATTCACATCAGTCGTCAGAGATGGAAATGAAGCCCGCTTTTATAGCTTACTTGGCAGTGGCGAACAAGCACATGTGGAGTACGGCGGCTTTGCAATCTGGCAACTTGACGCCGCAAGTTCAACTCTCTTAAATGTGTACCGTCACTTTTCAAATGCTACGTCACGCCGTAGCACTCCCAAATATTATGTTGCTCAGAGGTTGAAACTATGCGAACGCTACTGTGTGCCGGAATGTGTGTCTTTGTCGTGTTGGTTGGATGTGGTGGGTCGGGGATGGCGCAAAACCAGAAATTGCAAAAGCGCCAGCCGCCAGCCGAAAAGGCCGCACCGCCAGCGCAACAGCCGCCGTCAAAGAAACCGGTGAAAAAAAATCCAGCTCCACCTCCGGCGCTGACAAAGCCCAAGCCAAGCCTGGTGGAAGAACTGAGCCCAAAGCAGCTTGAAAATCTGCAGGCCGTGATTGAAACCTCAATGGGGAACATCACGCTTGAGTTTTTTGGACAGGTGGCACCCAACCACGTGCGCCAGTTTTTGCGGCTGGCTGACCAGGGGTATTACAACGGGACGACCTTTAGCCGGATTGTCAAAGGGTTTGTGATCCAGGGAGGCAATGCCGGAACGTGGCTTGATACCAACCCAAATCAGAAGGTGGATTTTGCAACACCAACTCTGAAAGGGGAATTCAGTGTGATTCCCCACGAACGAGGCACTCTTTCGATGGCTCGGGCAGGCGATGATGAAAATAGCGCCACCACCCATTTTTTCATCTGTCTGGGGCGACAATCATCGCTCGATGGAAAATACAGCGCGTTTGGACGGGTGATTGAAGGAATGGACGTGGTTGATGCGATTGCCGCCGTCAAAATCAAAGGTGGTACTGAAGAACCCGAAGACCGGGTCGAGGTGAAGGCCATTCGGATCATTTTCCCACCGGAAAAATGACAAGGTGACAAGGTGACAAGATGACAAAGTAACTTGATAGCCGGATGATAAAATGAACGGGAAACGGCTCACAAAACTGATTTGGCTGTGCTAAACCGTTGAAAGCAAGATGAGATTTTGTCACCCTGTCACTTGTCATCTTGTCAATTTGTCACTTGTCACTTGTCAATTTGTCACTTGTCACTTGTCAATTTGTCACCTTGTCACTTATTCAGGTACCGCTGCAGGGCTTCATTTTCCCAGTCAATCTGCCCGAGTACCGTTTCCCCAAAGATCAAATTCCGGCGACCATATTTCAGCGGAAGAGTGAGTTTTTCACCAGCATCGCTTTCAAGCTGAACTTGTTCGTCTTCCTGCACGTGATAGCGTCCCCAAATCGCGGTGACGTTGCCTTCGCGAGTCGTGTAGGTATGAGGGTACTGGACTGATTTAAAGAAAAATCGGCCATTGGTGAAAAAGTAATACTTCATCGTGCTGCGAAGCTCACCCCATTCTGGGTGGTCCTTCACCACAATCGGAAAAGCCGACATCCAGTGGTAAAGCTGTTGATTGGTGAAAACAGTTGGCTGGCTGAAGATCCGACGAGGATTGGGATCAGCGGGGACTTCGCCAACTGGGACCTGGGGCGGCTGGCTGGTCAATTTGGCAACTCGGATGCGTGCCCGCCATTGATCATCTTCTGACATCTGGGAGGTGTTGGCTGGTTTGGCCCCGGTGCCCGCCGTTTCTTCTGCGCCTGACACCTTTTCGAAGACGAGCGTGGCATTGGTGCCAGTCAAGGTCATTTGTGTTCCACGCAGTGAAACAAGATATTCACCTGGTGTGTCGCCTTCCGGTTCAAATCGGAGGGTTGTCCCACGAACCACATACCGGCCTGTTTCACGCACCGGGGTATTTTCGACCACGATTTCAGCGCTGTACCGGCCATCCGGTAACAAAAGAATGGTCATTTTCATCTGTTCGGTTTCAGCAACCCATTGTCCGACCAGACTATTTTGCGCAGCGGCGGGTTCGACACCGCAGGCAACCAGCAAAAATAGGGTGAGCACTATCAGCACGAGGCGGGAAACGAACGTGTCAGCCATAATCTTCTCCGATTGGGACTGAGCCAATCAGAATGAGAGCTGGCTCAGTTAAGTAGATTTGAATTCAAGGTGTTCCAGCGTGGCCAGTGTCAGTTCCAGGGCAGTTCGGTCAGCTTCGTTCAACTGGGCAAACAGTTCAGTTTCAATTTTCTCTGCTGCCGCAAGCCACGATTTCAGCCGTTTTTTGGCTTCTTTGTGCAAATAGACCCGTTGTACTCGACGATCTGCCGGATCCGCGATGCGTTCGACCAGTTTGAGTTCGATCATGCGCTGGATAAACCGGGTCATGGTGGTTGAATCAAACCCAAGCTCGTCGGCCAGTTCACCAATTGTGGATGCATTGCGGTGGTTGAGCGCACTGAGCACCAGAAGCTGGACTGGGGTTACTCCTACATCGCGACATCGGCGCTCATAATGGCTCATGATTTTTCGAGAAATTCGCGCAATGCGAAATGAAGCTTGATCTGAGACTTTGTCAGTCATTTTTGAATGAAGAATTGAGAACTGAGAATGAAAAAAGTGGTTAGTGGTTAGTGGTTAGTGGCTAGTGGTTAGTGGTTGGTGGTTAGTGGTTAGTGGTTAGTGGTTAGTGGTTGGCATCTGAGGCTTGGAGCTTGGAACCTATTGATTTCTAACCACTAACCACCAACCACTTTCTTCATTCTTCATTCTGCTTTGCTGCTGGACGTTCCTTGCCTTCAAGTGCCTGCTTATAGGCGCCATTTGGAACATCCCCGATAGCAATTGCCTGGGAATAGGCTTCGATGGCGCTTTCACGCAGTTCAGCAAAATCATAAATGCGGCCAATCAGGAAATAGGCTTGCGAAACCAGCCATTTTTCTTCAGCCGAGGCAAGTGAGATTGCCTGCCGGTACATTTCGACGGTGTGGGCGAGTCGTTCTTCCTGGGCGGCAATCCGGTCACCTTCTTCAACATTTTCGTCCAATTCATCTTTTGAAGGCGTGTTGCTCAGGATTTGAGCCAGGCCAAAGACAGCACGGGCATTTTTCGGATCTTCTTTCAGGATGGCTTCCAAAATGGGTTTGGCATCCTTGTACTGACGCGTGCGAAGCAGGGCATCAGCATCCGTCAGTCGGCTGGCTATGGTGGGTGCGGCAGGGAGGCTGCTGGTTTCACCCCGCCGTTTTTCAACCCGGGCCCGTAATGTGCTGTTTTCTGCAACCCGCTTCTTTTCGCGTTCGACGTCAAAGGAGGCAAGCATTTTTGGAATCAAATCGTCAATTTCCACGCCGACCCGTTCCAGTACGTCCATTTCTTCATAAAAATGGTAGGCCAGCACGGCTCCGCGCTCATAGGCGGTTCCAACATCATAGCGGGCATCTTCATCGCCATAGGGCTGGGTTTTGGTAGCGGCTCGTCGTCGAAGACGGGCTTCCGAGGCGCGAATGAGTGATTCGCGAACGATTTCATACACACTGCGCTGGAGCTGGCTGTCAACTCGATCTTTGTTTGGCAGGGTGTCTTTCACCATGACGATTTCAGGTCGTCTGAGGGCCACGGCCACACCCGAACGGGCCACAATTGGCTCCAGGACAAACCGCAACAGGGTGAGTCGAATGGCGGAAAGCGGTGGCGCTGTGTGTGGGCCAACCACCATCAGGTAATCATCACCTGCCCGGCGAAGGGTGATGGTATCAACCCCGTTCAGCACATCATTGCGGGTATAGACGCGGTTGGCGGGACCAAGCAAGTCAGGCAATACAAACAGCCGTCGGACTCGATTCTGTGGCTTTTGCGGGGCGGGTTGTTCGGTTGGCTTCTTTTTATCGGCTGATTTGTCTTTCGATGGATCGGTATAGCCTGGCGATGTTTGGGCGTACCGGTCAGCCGGAGTCGAATCGGCTGGTAAGAGCAGAATTGGCCGGGTATGGAGCAGCGACAAAACCTCAACCATTTGGGTATCAACGGCTTCGATGAGCGAAAGCGCTGACTGTTGATACAATGGTAAATATTTAGGAATAAGTGATTTAACTGGGGTTTTAGTGTAAAACTCAGCGACCAGCGGTGCAAATTCAAAGAGTTCGTTGACATCGTTTGCCAGAAACTCGCGATCAGCCGGCGGAGTAAACGTCGGCGGAGCACCAAGCACAAAAGCCAGTGCAATATAACCGGTTGCCTGTGCTTCGGGTTCACGTTCCAGTTGAACGTGAACTTTAAAAAAGCTCTGGAGCTTGATCAGGAGTTGCGGATCAATGGTACCCAGATCTTTGCGGAGTTGTGCCCGAACGCTACTGGGCGGCATGCCTGGGGTTTCAACGTCAAACCCAGCGGCATTGAGGGCGGCCATGACCACAAACATGCGTTCGTCTACGCCGACAAACGTGTTGTATTGCTGAAGCTCGCGAATAGATTCAACCAGTTTGGCAACCTGGGGGTCAGTTTGGGTTGGTTGGGAGGATGGTGGTTGTTGAGCCAGCAGGGACGCTGAACTC
Organism: Acidobacteriota bacterium; assembly: GCA_016208495.1. Classification (NCBI taxonomy): domain Bacteria; kingdom Pseudomonadati; phylum Acidobacteriota; species Acidobacteriota bacterium. The sequence goes on from JACQXX010000088.1 coordinate 23,221, forward strand.
GTCAGAACACACAGGAGGAGGGCAAAACAAAGAGAAATACGCATGGAAACCTTGTACATCAGGGGTCAGGGGTCAGGGCACTTTCAAGGGATGAGGGATGAGGGATGAGGGATGAAAAAAATCCGATTGTCCCATTGTCACCTTGTCATCTGGTTCAGGGACTTTGAATTTATGTCCTTTATGTCCCTTATGTCCTTTTTTCCTGTCCCCCGGAACCCTAAAACGAAATAGCTCCGTCGTCGCTGATCTTGACGCTTGTGTCGCCAAAATCGCTTTCAGACAGTTGTTTCACAATTGGAATAATGGCTTTGGTCGAATCAGCGAGTGGTCCGCCCGGTTTGATTTGCTTGAATGGATGGATTTTCCCACCTCGAAAAGCCCCGTCTTTGGGATCAATATGGACTTCCAAAATCATGGTTTTCCCAAGTTCTTCAGCCAGATTGAATTTGCCATAGGTGGCAAAATTGCCCAGGGAATAGGCAATGAGGCGATCTTTGTAAACTTCCATGCCCCGGCAGACGTGGGGCCCGTGTCCAATGACCAAATCGGCACCGGCATCAATCACGGTCCGGGCAAACTTGCGGAGGTGTCCGCGGGTCTCGCCCAGAAAGATTTCCACCTGGTCTGGAACGTGCAGATTCGCTGTGCCTTCGGCACCGCCGTGGAACGAGACAATCACCAAATCGGCTTTTTTGGTGGCGTCCGTGACCACCCGGCGGGCAATTTCAATGTCGTTCACGTTGTAGGAAACTGCGTTGGTGGCAAACCCGATAATGGCAATTTTGCGACCTTTGACCGTCATATAGGCGATGTCACCGATTTCACCAGCATGGGCAATGCCGAGTTCATCGAGTACCTTTTTGGAGCTGGCCATTCCCTGGGAACCAAAATCATTGGCGTGATTATTGGCCAGGCTCATGATGTCAATTCCAGCGTCTTTGAGATGTTTTCCATACCGGGTTGGCACTCGAAAGGCAAAGCAGCGGGTTGATTTGGGACCGCATTTTGTGGTGGTGCCGCCTTCGAGCATCGGGCCTTCGAGGTTCCCAAATGCAAGGTCTGCCGTGGTCAGAATCGGTGTGGCTTCCTTGAGTAAATCAGCCCCATCGTTGGGCGGCAGCCCTGATTCATCCGGGTAGGTTGACCCCAACATAATATCGCCCACACCCATAAACACGATGTTGGAAGCCGATGTCGCTGCCGGAGCCGGTTGGACTGGTGGTTCCTTCGGCGCTGGAGCCGGGGTTGATGCTGGTGACTGAGCCGTGGTGGGTTGACCTTCGACCGTGCAGGCGACGACCAGTCCGAGAAAACAAAATCCAAGCGAAAGTAAAATTCGTGAGTTCATACAGTTCCAGTGGGAAGGCATTGGGCCGAGGGCATTGGGCTGAAAACCAGGGCTTGGGGCTGAGAAAACCAGGGCTCAGGGCCAAGCCCCAGGCCCGATGTCTTTACATTCATAAACACACAAACAGCGAGGCAGGAAAATATCTCCCAAGCCCCGCTGTCTTAGTCGCCGTGAAAATGAAATGTGATGCCTGGCGTGGTTACTGCGGAAAGCTGGCCAGGGCTTTTTCTTCGTCGTCAAAGGTTTCGAAGACGGTCAAAAGCTTGGTAATGGCCAGAAGGTCCTGAATCTTTTTGGTAAGCTTCAACAACTTCAAATTGCCTTGTTGTTTGTTGACGGTGGTATAGCTGCTGACGAGTTCACCGATTCCGGAACTGTCAACATAGCTCACATCGCCAAGGTTCAGCAGGATGTATTTCGAGTTTCCATCGAGCAGGTTCCGAATCGCTTCACGGAGTTGGACACTGCCCTCGCCGATTGTGATTTTCCCACTCAAATCGAGGATTGAAACGTTGCCTGAGGTTCGTTGTGTGATCTTCAGAGACATGGGCGCTGCTCCTTAAAAAGGTTGAGTATGTGTTAACTTCTTTGAAAGCCCTCTGACCAGTACTCAGACTGGGTGAGAACAGACCTGAGTCCATTCTACCTTTCTCAATCGGCTGAAAGGCCGTCGGAGTCGGCGTCTTGAGGCGTTTCGGGCTTGCGTTTAATCATTCTGACCACCGTTCCACCTTGCGGATGAGTCGAAAAATTGACTTCGTCCATAAACGTCCGCATGTAGAAAATACCGCGTCCATTGGGGTTGAGAAGGTTTGATGGATCGAGTGGATCCGGTAAATGGCTTGCATCAAACCCCCGGCCACGGTCCCGGATGGAGACGTCAATGTGCTGTTCAAAAATCGTAAACCGCACATCGACTGGCTTGTGTGAATCAAGTTGATTGCCATGTTTGATAGCGTTAATGACTGACTCACGCACCGCAAGCCCTACCCAGTGTGCTTCTTCTGGGGGAAACCCGACAATCTGCGTGATGTTGTCAGTGACGGCGGCCACCAGTTCGATAAAACGATAACTACTGTCAATTGTGAGTTCTATCACATTTTCCGCCGTATTCATTGTTAAGTAATTGCCCTTTCACGGAGAGTTTTTTCGGTAGGCTGACAGAACCCGTTGCCGCCAGTCGAGACCTTGGATGTCGGACCTTTTTTTCCAGAAGCCAATCGTCAACGAAAACGACGTGGAAGGCAACTGTTTATTGCTGGCCAGCCAGCTCTGGGAAAAAGACACGATTCTGGGGAACTCTGACGGCCAACTCGCCCTGGGCGGTACACGAAACCAATGCTCGGGGTAAATTGACTGCAGCAAAAGTGCGTTGTGCGTGATTGCTGGGTGCTGAATGTCTTTGACTGAACGGATGTTGGGAAAAATTACGCCAACTTGTCTAGCATAGGCGCCCGGTTAAGTCAAGAAATGTCACTTGAGGGCTGAGGACATCGGGCGGAAGACTCGCAAGCTCGGAGCAAAGGAAGGGATGAGGGATGAAGGCTGAGGGCTGAAGAAAGCGGCTGAAGAATTGGTTTTATTTTATCCCTCATCCCTTCGATTGCCCTCAGCCCTGGTTTTCAGTCCCCAACTTAAAGACTCGCCGGGCATTTTCGGCAAAAAATTTGGCTTGAATCTCAACCGAAAGCCCAAGCTCCTGAACTTGCTGGACACATTTCTCAAGCGACAACTGTGGAAAGTTTGTCCCAAAGAGCACTTTATCCTGGCCGTACGTCTTCATATATTGAAGCAGTTGCGGTGGATAGTAACGAGGCAGGTAGGCTGAAGTATCAATGAAGACATTTTCATGTTTCCAGGCCACGCCAATCATTTCATCGGTCCAGGGAAAGCCGATGTGCCCGGCTACAATTTTCAATTCAGGAAATGTCAGGGCGACTTCATCAAGATAGGGCACTGGTCGTCCGGTTTCAGACGGCATCAAGGGGCCGGTATGCCCGACCTGAGTGCAGAATGGAATATCCAGTTCAATACATTTGACATAGAGCGGAAAGTAGAACTTGTCGTTCGGCGGACGATTCCACAACCATGGGACAACGCGCAACGCTTTGAATCCAAGCTCTTTCACGGCGCGTTCCAGTTCACGAACTGCTTGAACGGGCTTTTCCAGATTGACCGCCGCCACACCGCAAAAACGATCTGGAAACTGGTGAATCATCTCCGCAATTTCATCATTGTGGTAAATCCATTGTCCCGGACGATGCCAGGCGGAGAGCATCAATGTCTGGATTCCAGCCCGATCCATCGCCATCACGATTTGCTCAGCCGTGAGCCCTGTTTCCAGGAGTTTGGCCGAACCAGATTGCTGAAACAGGCGGGTAACTTCGGGCATTTTTTCAGCCGATTGCCGGGTTAACGGCTGCGCCCAGGCGTCAATGATGAGTTGGTTTTGGGTCATAGGGGTCAGAGGTCAGGGGTCAGGGGTCAGGGGTCAGGGGTCAGGGTTTTCGAAGTTTTGTCCTTTTTGTCCTTTTTGTCCTTTTTGTCCTTTTCGTCTTTTCAAACCCTGAACCCTGACCCCTAACTGGAGGATTACTTAATGATGACGGTTCCGCTGGTGGCTGTACCCAGGTTCCCAGCGGCATCGCGGGCGGTGATCTGTACCCGACCAGATTTGGTTTTGGCAACACTGGTTGGAACAGTCCAGGTGAAGCTCTGGGCATTCCCTGGCAATCCGGAAACAATAGTGGTTGAAAAAGTGGTGCCGTCTCCGGCAAAGCTGAGGTCGTGGCCTGTGACGCCGATGTCGTCGGCTGAAGTCCACGAAATCCCCAGCGACGCATCTTTTTTGCGTTTCACTTTGGTTTTTGAAAGCGTGACGCTGGCCACGGTCGGATTTTGGGTATCTGGATTTCCGCCTCCGCCTGGAATCGCACCTTCTTTCACAATCCGAATGGCATTGTTGCCGGTATCCAAAATGATCAGATTTCCACGCTGGTCTATGACAACGCCCTGGGGGGAAGCCAGCAAGGCCATGTCGGCTGGTCCCTCATCGCCGCCATAGCCTGGAATTCCATTGCCGGTAATCGTTGAAGTGAGCCTGGTTTCAGCCTCCACCCGGCGGATACGTGATGCGTAAGCTTCAGAAATAAAAAGATTTCCACTTGCGTCAACAGCAAACCGGTGTGGTCCGTAGAGCACGGCATTCGTGGCGGTAATCCCGTCTTCGTCTTCCGTGCCGCCACCAGCCACGGTGGTGATGATGCCGGTTTGGGCATCAACCCGGCGAATCCGGCCTGCATCGCGGTCAGCTACAAACAGGTTTCCATTGCTGTCAATCAACACGCTTCGCGGATATTGCAACCGGGCCTGTGTGGCCAGCCCGCCATCGCCGCTGTCCGCTGGTTGCCCTGCCGGTCCGCTTCCGACCACGGTGGTGATGATGCCGGTTTGGGCATCAACTTTGCGAATTCGGTTATTGTTTGAGTCAACGACATAGATATTTCCAAGCTGATCAACTCCCACATCAGTTGGGAAATTCAAGGTCGCTTCCAATGCCGGGCCGCCGTCGCCGTCAAAGTCAAATCCACCATTACCAGCGACCGTGGTGATGATTCCGGTCCGGGCATCAACCCGGCGAATGACCGAATTGCTTGAATCCGCGATCAGGATGTTTCCCGCCGCGTCAATTGCCATTCCGGATGGATCATTGAGCGAAGCCTGAGTTGCCGGGCCACCATCGCCGGAATACCCGTTTCGGCCATTTCCGGCAACGGTCGTGATACTGCCGGTTTGGATAGTCACTTTGCGAATTCGGTGATTTCCGTCATCGGCAAAGTAAATATTTCCTTGCTGGTCAAGGGCAATTCCAGTGGTGTCCTGCATGCTGAGATTGGCTGTGGCGGCTGGCCCATTATCACCCAGATTCCCACCACCGCCGCCAATGGTTGTGATAATGCCGGTTTCGGCATCAACTTCACGAATGAGGTTTTGGCCGTCGTCTGAAATGTAGAGATTCCCAAACCCATCAACGACCACGCCGCACGGCACCAGGCCCGCATCAAGCGCCGGACTGCCGTCTCCGCCACCGTTTTCGCCATTGCCGGCGATGGTCGTGATAATGCCCGTTTCAGCATCCACCCGACGGACGCGATTATTACCCAGGTCTGCAATCAAGAGGTTTTGGTCTTCATCCAGCGCCAGAGCAATCGGAACATTGAGTGCGGCTTCAGTGGCTGGTCCATCGTCACCGTCAAATGTCCCATTAAAGCTGCCAGTTGGACCAATGCCAGCCACCGTGGTGATGATGTCGGTATCAGAATCAACCCGCCGGATCCGGTTATTAAAAGTATCAGCAATTACCAGATCATCGTCATCAGCAATTCGGATGGCGCCAGCAAACTGGAGTGCCAGTTGAGCTTCGTCAGCCGGGCCATCATCACCATCAAACCCAAAGTCTCCATTTCCGACGGCTGTGGAAATAATACCTGTTTGGGGATCAATGCGTCGGATGCGATTGTTTCCACTATCAACAATAAAGATGCTTCCTTCCGAATCAACGGCCACACTGGTTGGTTGCGCAATGGCGGCCTGGGTGGCTGGACCGTCATCTCCGCTAAAATTGTAATCACCTGTGCCGGCAATCGTACTCATCAGACCAGTTACGGCATCCACCCGGCGAACACAGTTATTGGAAGAGTCAGCAATAATGATGTTTCCCTGGCCGTCAATTGTGGCGCTCATCGGAAAATTGATACCTGCGCCAAGCGCCGGACCGCCATCCCCGCTCAAACTGGGGTTTCCACTGCCGGCGACGGTGGTGATGATTCCGGCCTCGTTGATTTGGCGAATGCGATGGTTCCCCGGATCGGCAATCAGCAGGTTTCCTTCACCATCAATTTCCACGACCCCACCGCCAAAGGCATTGAGGTTGAGACTGGCATTGACGGCCAGTCCGCCATCCCCAATAAACGCCACGCCTCCGGCCACGGTCGTAATGTCGCCTTTCGCAATTGAATCAAGCGAGCGAGCCAGAATCCCAAATGAACTTTGGGCAACACCGCCTCGGGTTTGAATTGAAAGCGTTCGATTTCCAGGGGCGTTTTGAGAGGGAACCCGAAACCGGATTTGAGTGGCACTGAGGACTTCCGCATCCAGGATGACCCGGTCACCCAAAATGACCACGCTTTCCGGCGCAAAGTTTTTACCGTTGATAATGACCTCAGAACCTCCTGCCAGAGTATCCGACGCCCGGCTGAGATTGCTAATGAGCGGTGCCCCGACGGTTACAACTTTTAAAGCATTGCTTTCAGCCTGCGCCTGGGTATCCAGCACAAAGCTGTCTGTCCCCCGTACCTGAACACTGGCTGCCTGTTGAAAGCTGCCATCTTGAGCCAGTTGAACCTTTTGCGGAATATCACCAAAGGCCCGTGTCACCACTGAAGCCCCAGTTTGGTCAACCACATAAATATTCCCGACGGCATCAGCACTGACTGACTGTGGATTGGCAAAGATCAACTCGTTCGCAGCTTGTGCCGGGATCGCTGCCAGTCGCCGGATGAGGATCTGGTGTTCTTCAGGTCTCAAAAACGAAGGCGAGGCGCTGGATTCCAGCACGCCACGAGCACTCGATTTTCGACCCAGGGTCGCCACCGTGCCATTGCGAGCAATGAGTCGCACGCGATTATTTCCGGTATCAGCCACGATCAGAAGTTTGCCATCTGAACTCAGGGCCAGGCCGCTGGGCCGATTAAACCGGGCGGCTCGCCCGCGTCCATCAGCGATACCGCTTGTACCAGGTTGCCCGGCGAGCAAAATGACCTGTTTGGATTCAAAATCAACCTGATAAATTGCGTGATTGTCGGTGTCAGCGACAAACAAATTTCCACCTGAATCAGTCACTACACCCCGCAATCCATTAAAAACTGCCTGGGCAAATGGCGTGACATCATTGGGCATCCGCCCCGGTGAACCTGTTCCAAGAATTGTGGTTACGTTGTCATCAAAATCAATCTGACGCAGGCTGTGGTTCAGTGTGTCAGCCACGAAAATTCCACCGTCTGCACTGTTGTTGACGGTGACTGCGGTGGGACCGGCAAACCGGGCCTGGAGACGGTTCCCGTCAATTCGTGCCCCGGCGCCGCGTTGTCCGGCAAAGATCGAAGCCGGCATGGTCAGGTTTTCTTTGCGGAAAATAATATTTCCCAGCGGATCGCTGATGTACAAATGGCCAGCGGTATCGGTTTTGGTATCACCTGGGACTTTTGCTCCTTGCGCATTGGCCACACGGGCTACCACAACAAAAACAGACGTTGAATCACTGCCACGACGAGCGGTAATCGTGGCAAATCCACGCTGGACTCCACTTATCACACCCGTGGTCGGGTCAATACTGGCAATGTCGGGGCTGCCTGATTCCCAGGTCACACCGGTGATCGGCTGACCACTGGCATCAGTCGCGGTCAATGGTAGCTGACGTTGTTCGTTGACCACGGGATTGGGTTGTTGAATACGGATATTGCCAGCTTGTCTGGGCTGCGTACGTGTCTGGCTGACGGTTGGATATGACGCTGAGTGGGTTGGAAATGGGTGAAATGAGAGTGTGGAAATAGTCAGAGCACCAATAATAAGTAGGGAAAACCAGCGATACTTCATGTGGAGTAATCCTCCGAAAATTCAGTTCAATAGATTTTGAGTTAAGCAATGGAAAAAGCAGGCTTTGAGAAGTCCTCACTTTACATCTATTCCTTTAAACTCGCTTCTGTTTCTACCTGAACTTTCGGAGTGAATCCCCTTGAAAACCGGTTGAAACCCAGGGCTGAAAATACCAGGGCTGAAGACTCGCAAGCTCGGGGCACAGAAAGGGATGAGGGATGAAGGATGAGGGATGAAATAAAACCAATTTCTTTAGCCCATTGTCTTCAGCCCTTAGCCCTCAGCCCGTTTTCTTCAGCCCCAAGCCCTGGTTTTTTCAGCCCTGATATGTTCAATCGGTTTTTTTCGCTGTGACTTCTTTCTCTCCGGCAAAGATCAGCTTTGTTGCGGCACCAGAGGCGTCGGTTTCAAACCGAATTGTCAAGCTGTCTCCTGACATCACGTCATAGATGGCAAAGGTACTGGGCGAGACTGGCAAAAATGCTTTTCCGGTCATCTGGGGAAGTGGTCGGATGCCAATGAGCTGGCCTTCTTCCCAGGCATAGCGCATCAGAATTTCTCCGCGCTCAAAGCTCAGCCGGGCGGTGGTGGCCATCCGTTCCTCCATCGGCAACGTGCCCAGGACGGTGCAGCTTTTGAATTCGCCAAACCGCTCACGCCAGTCTTTCCACATTTCGGTTTCACGGGCTTTGACGCTAGCCAGCGGGATATTTCCGCCAAACGCCTGATGAATCGGCTCGAAGTTTCCTTTGCTGGCCTGTTCAACGATTGCAGCCGTGCGGGTATTGATCTCGTTTAATCGAGGAGAAACGGCTGGATTCCCAGTGGCAAGCAAGGAAAAGGCTTCCTGGCCTTCAGGTGAAATCACCAGCCGGTCTGGTTTGGCGGAAACTGCCAGTTTGGCTCCTGACGGTAAGGTGTAGGTCCCTCCGAGTCTGGCAAGTTTCGCTGATTCAGCTTCAACAACTTTGGGTGGAAACGTTGGGTTCATGCCAAACAGAATCCGGGCGATGTGCTGCGACGCTGGAATGGCTTTCACATCAGCATTTGAAGCGATAAAAACCACCACGTTTTCATCCACATAGCGCCGGAAATCAGCGGCAAAAATACCGTTGCCGCCATTGTGCGTCACCAGTTTGGTACCCCGTGGTGTCTTCATAATCGCCCAACCATAGGCGTAATGTGAAAATCCTTGCGGTCCTTCGGCAATGTACGGCGTCTGAAATTTGCGTCTGGCTTCGGCTGAAAGAATGGTGTTTCCTTCCAGCGCCTGATGCCAGCGGTACATATCGCCGACAGTGGCCTGGATCCCACCGTTGCCACGCAATGCCCAGTACGGGCCTTCACCAACACAGGCTTTTTCGACCACGGTGCCCCACGCTCTTCCGTCAAGATAGCCGTGGGCCTGTTTGTCTGCGGACCACTTGGGGAGGCAATATCCGGTGTGGAGCATCCCGGCGGGTTTAAACAGATTGTTGTACAAAAACTGTTCGTAGGACTGGCCTGAAATCATTTCAACAATCGCAGCCAGCAGACTGTACCCTGAATTGGCGTATTCAAACCGCTCTCCGGGAGGGCTTAACAGTGGTTCCGCCATTGCCCGTTTGACATATTCTTCACGCCCAACCGGTTCGTAATCCGTTTCAGCATAATCACTTCGCAGCCCGGCGCTGTGAGTCAACAGGTGATGGATTGTAATACCGGCTTTGTCTTTTGGCACACCCGGCAGGTATTTGTTGATCGGGTCTTCAACCCGAAGTTTGCCCTGCATTTCAAGCTTCAAAATAGCAGCCGCCGTAAACTGCTTGGTAATTGAGCCAATATTGAAAACTGTGTCCACCGCATTTGGAATATTTTGTTCGCGGTTGGCGAGGCCATATCCTTTTTCCAAAATCACGGCGCCATCTTTGGCGACGAGGATTCCACCAGCAAACCCAAATTTCTCAAGTCGCGTGAGATAGTCATCCAGTTTTTGACCAGTTTCCGTGCGAACCGTCGCGGCGGGTGATTGTTTTTCAGGTTTTTCCTGGACTCCATATCCGGTGATTCCAAACACCATCAGAACCAGTAGCCCAAACACAAATTGGCGCTTTTTCATATGATGAGACCTTCCTGTTGTTCAATGGGAGATACCACCTCACCTCTGGCGTTGTGCTTTGACCTGGTGATGGCCATTTTGGTGAAGTGTGTTTGGAGAAAAGTAGCGCTGAATCTTGAAGAACTTATGAAGGTGTCGAGACAATCGGCAACGTCACGCGAAAGATGGTGCCGACGTTTTTCTGACTGGTTACCGTGATGTGTCCGGTGTGCATCTGCACCAGTTGTTTAACAATGGCCAGCCCAAGACCGGCACCCCCTTGCGCACGGGCGCGCGCCGGGTCAGCCCGGTAAAACCGATCAAAAATAAAGGGAAGGTGTTCAGATTCAATACCTTCCCCGGAATCAGCCACCTGAAGTTCAACCTGGTTTCCGTTTTTTGAGGCCCCAATGCAAATCGTCCCACCCGTCGGTGTATGTTGGAGCGCGTTCACCAGCAAGTTGCGCAGAATCTGGCTGACCCGTTTGGCATCAGCCCAAACCGCAGGCAGGTCAGGCGGCACATTCGAAGAAATTGTAATCCTTCTGGCCGTGGTTTGTGGGGAAAGTGAAACCAGTGCCTGTTCGATCAAAATTTGAAGCTCAACTTCGGCAAAGGTCAATTTGATCTGATTGGCTTCAGCCAGCGCCAGGTCCTGTAAATCATTGACAAGCTGGCTGAGCAGCAGCACTTCTTCGTGAAGCGATGCCACCACTTGAGCATCAGCCGAGAGCAACCCATCCTGAATGGCTTCAAGCTGGCAGCGGATATTGGTGAGCGGAGTGCGGAGTTCGTGGGCAACATCATTGACCAGTGTTCGCCGGAGTTGTTCGGATCGGGCAACAGAATCAGCCATTCGGTTGAAGGCCGTGGCAAGCTGGCCGATTTCACCAGATGAATGGATTGTCACGCGTTGCGCCAGGTCGCCTTGCTCCATGCGGTGCGCAGCGGCGGTCAACGCCTCAACCGGCCCCACGATTCGGCGGGAGACAATCGCGGTTGCCACCAGGGCCAGGAGTCCAATGCCACTCACCGCCCAAAACAGTGAACGATTGACTGCTGCCACGCGGGTTCGAGGCGGGATGGGTTCTGCTTCAGGGCGTGGCAGGAGAAAGAACATCCCGAGCCGTTTCCCCGTGGCATCAACCAAAACGGTACGTGGCGGGCGAATCAGAACCTGTTCATTGGCAATCACTTCGCGCCTGACTGCCCCTGGGAGTTCTTCAATGATCTGCACCACCAGTTTGTCGGGTTCGGGAAACGTGATGCGTGCCTGGGTCAACACTGGCACCGAAGCCGCAATCACCTGATTTTCAGTATTTACCAGCAATCCGTCCCGCTCTGTTACCTGGGCAATGTGCTGCAGAAGCGGGGTGATGTGATCCCACGACTGGTGTTTTTGAAAATGCTCAAGGAGTTGCACCCGATAGGGTTCCAGATTGAGTGGTTCCAGGCTGGTCACCACCTTGTTTAATTCAATAGAGGTAATCTGACTCGACGCAAACCCAACCGCCAGCACTGCCACCACGGAAATCGCCACCGTCATCAAAAATAAGCGCCAACGCAGACTATGGATCATGGTTTTGCTTCGGAGAGGGAATAGCCGATTCCGTAAACCGTCACAATCAACGGCGGCTTCCCGGTGGGTCGGGTCATTTTTTTGCGGAGATTCATCACGTGCGCATCAACCGTGCGTTCCTGGCCTTCAAAATCCCAGCCAAATGCCCGTTCAACCAGTTCCTGGCGTGAAAAAACACGTCCCGGCGCCCGAACAAACGTTTCCAGAATCTTGAACTCAGTTGGTGTGAGCGGGATTTCCTGCCCGTCGAGCCAGACATCGTGCCGTGCGGTATCGAGCAGCAGTCCGTTGAATTGCAACACGGATGGGCGCGGATCAAGTGGTTGAATCGTCCGTCTGAGCACGGCGCGGACGCGGGCCACTAACTCGCGTGGACTAAAAGGCTTGGCAATATAATCATCTGCTCCCAGATCAAGCCCGTGCAGGGTATCGGCTTCGGTTGTCCGGGCGGTCAGCATCACAATCGGCACGGTGGATTCAGCTCGCAAGATCCGACACACCGCCATTCCATCCAGCTCGGGCAACATCAAGTCGAGTACAATCAAATCTGGATGCGCCGTCCGGGCAAGTTCCAGTGCTTCGCGACCCGTGCGGGCAATCAAGACATGAAACCCGTTGTGCTCCAGGTAAAGCTGGATGGATGCGACGGTTTTGGGTTCATCATCAACGATGAGAATGGTGCGGTCAGGCATAAGAGCAGGGGTCAGGGTTTAGGAGTCAGGGTTCAGGGTTCAGGGTTCAGGGTTCAGGGTTCAGGGTTCAGGGTTCAGGGTTCAGGGTTCAGGGTTCAGGGTTCAGGGTTCAGGGTTCAGGGTTTCGAATTTTTGTCCTTTTTGTCCTTGTCGTCCTTTTCTTATCGAGAGCCCAGAACTCAAATTTAAAAGTCAGTCTAGCGGGAATTGTGAAGAACCTGTGAAGACCCGTTTTTGAGCGGAAACAAAAATTCACCACAGAGGACACAGAGGACACAGAGGAATTGACCAATTCTTTGATCTTCCTCTGTGTTCCTCTGTGTCCTCTGTGGTGAAAAAAGTAGTTGCCAAATTAAGCAATTCCGGCGCGCACGAGCAGCGATTCAAATTCACGCTGTACATCACGCAACACGCTTTCTTCACTCAGGGTTTTGAGTTCGCGACCGCGCATGACAATTTGTCCGTCAATAATTGTGTCGCGAACGTCACTGGCATTGGCTGAATACACCAGCGAGGAAACCGGGTCTGGATGCGGCGCCGCGTGGAGTGTATTGAGGTTGACAATCACAACGTCCGCCCGTTTGCCGACTTCGAGGCTGCCCAGGTCATCTTCCTGACCAATTGCCCGGGCGCCTTCCCAGGTCGCCATCCGGAAGGCTTCGGCGGCAGCCAGATGGCGCGAACCCTTGCGCATTTTCTGCAAAATCGCGGCCAGTCGCATTTCAGTGAAGGCATCGAGGCGGTTATTGCAGGGCGCTCCGTCAGCGCCAATCGAGACCCGAATACCGCGTTCGTGCATTTCGACAATCGGGGCCACGCCTGAACCAAGTTTCAGATTTGACGATGGACAATGCAGCACGTGGGTCTGTGTACGGGCGAGGATGTCGAGTTCCGAGTCATCCAGCCAGACACAGTGAGCCAACCCAACGTGAGTGCCAGTCAGCCCGACACTATCAAGATAGGCAATGTTGCGTTGACCGGTTTCAGAATACACGAGGGCGACTTCGTCACGATTTTCCGAAGCGTGGGTATGGATAATCAAATTTCGTTCGCGCGCCAGTTTCCCGACTTCACGCAGCAGCCCATCGGTGCACGAAACCGCAAATCGTGGGGCAAAGCACATCCGGACCCGTCCATCATCGCGTCCGTGCCATTTTTCAATCAGACGGATTGATTCTGCGATTGAAGCATCGGTTTTCTCCTGAAGCCCAACCGGGACCTCCGTTCCCTTATCCATCATGCACTTGCCAACGACGGCCCGAAAGCCACTTTCTTCAACCACTTGCAAGGCAGCTTCGGTGTGGTTCACGGTTTCCATCGTCAAGGCGGCGGTGGTGCCACCCCGGATCATCTCCGCAATCGAGAGTTGGGCTGAAGCCCGGAGGCTTTCCGGTGTATGTGAGGCTTCCATCGGCCAGATTCGCAATTTCAACCAATCCAGCAACTCCAAATCATCTGCCGAACCACGAAATAAGGTCTGACACAGGTGAATGTGAGATTGAATAAACCCTGGCATCACCACACAACCCGTGGCATCAATTGTCTCGTCTGCCGTTTCCGGAACGGTGCCGATATGACTGATGCGGCGATCTATGATGTACAAATCTCCTTTGATCACTTGATGTTGGGGGCCAGACGTGAGCAAGATGCCGTTGGTAATACGAATCGTTGAAGAAGCCATGCGAAATATCCTTTGGAGGCAATCCGGGTTCCGGGTTCCGGGTTCCGGTTTTTTAAGATTTAGGGGGTGATTTCCCTGGTTTGGTATGAACGAACGTCAACTCTTGAAAACAAAAGATTTGATTGATCTCCGTTTTGTTTGACACAGTGAGAATGAGCAAAAGGTTCAATTCGAAGAACCCGGAACCCGGAACCCGGAACCCGGAACCCGGAACCCGGAACCCGGAACCCGGAACCCGGAACCCGGAACCCTATTTTGAATCCTGGAAGCCGTCATAGAGCACTTCCATAATCGCCAGACAGACATCCAGCCCGATAAAGTCGGCCAGGGTGAGTGGGCCCATGGGGTGATTCATCCCAAGCTTCATAATGCCATCAATCGCTTCTGGTGTGGCGACGCCTTCATAGAGCGCAAAAATTGCCTCGTTGATCATCGGCATCAGAATGCGGTTTGAAATAAATCCAGGTGAGTCCTGGCAGGAAATGGCGGTTTTGCCCATTTTGGCGCACAGGGCTGTGACCTGGTCGTTGGTAGCGTCATCGGTGGCCAATCCACGGATAATTTCAACCAGCGTCATCACCGGCACCGGGTTCATAAAGTGCATTCCGATGACTTTCTCCGGGCGTTTGGTGGCGGCGCCAATCCGGGTAATGGCAATTGACGAGGTATTGCTGGCCAAAATCACGCCGGGTTGGGTTAATTCATCAAGCTGGGCAAAGAGTTTGGTTTTGACGTCAACATTTTCAACCACCGCTTCAACCACAAACTCAGCTTCAGCCAGAGCGGCCAGGTCAGTGACGGGTCGAATGCGAGCCAGGATTTCCTGCTTGCCTTCGACGGTGAGACGTTCTTTTTTCACATCACGCTGCAGACTGGAATCAATCGCCGAAAGACCGCGATCCAGGTAAGCTTGCGCGATGTCGTGCAAAATCACATTCATTCCGGCACGAGCCGCAACCTGGGCAATGCCGTTGCCCATGGTGCCCGCACCAATAACTGCAAATGTTTGAACCATAAAAGATGATGACTCCTGTGTGGATTCAGTATGAAAAGGGGCGCAAGTGTAGAAAAGAAGCCTATGCTCATCAAGATGATTTCTTGTTTGGTTCCACGTGAACAAAGACGAGCTTTTGAACAAGCGCAGGAACGCTGGCGGGAACTGCAAACTGTACCGGGGTTTGGCGGCCAAATCGGCGGTTGGACTATGAGTTTGAAAACCCATGCCTGCATTCTGGCTTTTTGGAAAAGCCAGCCATTGTACCAGCAATTTATGGAACATGACCACGACCGAATTTTAGAAATCAGTGGTCAATCCGGCACCTATCAGTCAATCACTATTCAATTTTTTGAGCAAAAATTCGACATTCCAGGTCGCCATGACTATATTCTCGCGGCGCTGACCGCAGGAAAGTGGCTGCAGATAACCAAATTGACAGTGGCTGATCTAGCTGTGACTCAATTTTCTGACTGGCGCCATGACCCGGATTTTCTGGCTGGAGTGGTCGGCTGTCGCTCAACCACTGCTGAAGATTGGCTGGTGGCAACACTGTGGACCAAACCAGAACCTCCTGATGTGAACTGGAATCACTTACTTCCGTCCGAAACAACCACCATTGCCCTGGCGCCAAGCTGGCTGGTCATTCCAAAAGTTGAAGGATGAACATTCCAGGATATTTTTAACCACGAAAGACACGAAAAACACGAAAAAAATCAAACACTTACAACATCCAAAATCAAAGGACGGAAGGGACGGAAAGGACGAGAAGGACGGGGCGGAATCACGGCTCAACGAGATTCCTGGTGCGAGTCGTATCCCGAACTGGTCGGCACTGATCTTTTGGCAAGGCAATGCTATTTGGTGCGAAATTCAGGTCCTTCGCATCACTAACCACTAACCACTTTTTTCATTCTCAGTTCTTGATTCTCAATTCTTCATTCTTGCATTCAGAGGTGGGTTATCTACGAGAAGTTAAAAACAACCGCCAAGCACACTTTGATTTTTGGCGTCGGAGGCATCGTCAACCGGGCATTGGGCTTTTTGTTGTTGCCGCTCTATTTGACTGAAATTCGCACCCGCGAATATGGCGTGTTGAATTTAATGATGATTGTCCTGCAGATGGTGAATCTGGTGCTGGCGCTTGGGTTGGGGAATGCATTGATGCGTTCCTACTACGATTTTGAAGAAAGTGAGCGCCCACTGATCACAGCCACTGCGTTCTTTTTTCTGCTCATTCTGTGTCTGGTGGTGCTGACACCCATGTTTTTCCTGGCACCGCAGTGGGCGGCACTGGTGCTGCAAGATCGGTCAGGACGCTTTGTCCCGCATTTTCAACTGTTGTTTGTGATTGCGTTCTTCCAGATTTTGAAGCTGATTCCAGACGCGGTGCTTCGGATCAAAATGGAATCAATCCGCTATACCTCAACCGTCACGGTCGCATTTTTGCTCCAGCTTTTGACGATTATTTACTTTGTCAAAATTGAACAGATCGGCATTTACGGCATCTTGATTGGAACGCTGGTCGGCTCAGTCGGGGAAACCCTGGGGCTGTTTTACTGGATGCGATATGACTTGAAATGGGGCTTTCACTGGGCAGAACTCAAACGAATGCTTGGCTTTGGCAGTCCGTTGATTTTCGGGCGGTTATCGGCAATGAGTCTGCAGTCAATTGACCGATTTTTGCTCCAGATCTTTGCCACGACGCCCAATGCCGGCCAGCGTGAAATCGGTCTGTACGGAATGGCAAACAATGTTTCTGGTGCCATCACAATGCTGGTCACGACGCCATTTGGGGCAGTGTGGCCTTCAATGCAGGTTTCGGTGATGAAAGATCCGGATGCGCCGGAGTACTACGCCCGGATTTTGACTTATGTGCTCTACATTGCGAGCGTTCTGGCATTGGGCGCCGCCTGTGTGACTGGCGACATCTTCCGCTATTTTGGCTCTTATGTCGAATCAGCCTCAGTCGTTCCCATGCTGGCCATGGCTGCTGTGCTGGATGCTGCCAGTCAGGTGCTCAGCGTCGGCATTAATATCAAGCGTAAAACATTTGTGAATCCAATGATTTACATTTCAGCAGCGCTGGTCAATATTCTGCTGAATTTGTATTTTATTCCCCACCATGGAATGCGCGGCGCCGCGTTTACCACGGTGGTTGGCTTTGTCGTGCTGTGCTTTTTGCGCGGCTATGTCTCACACGCCTACTTGCCGGTGCCGTATGAATGGAAACGCCTGATTCACTTATTTCTGATCAGCATTGGCTTGTACTGGGCCAGTACCTTCATTGTGACTGGTCGAACCGTGGTTGATTTTATGTTACATACTTTGGTGGCGCTCAGTTTGCCGCTTTGCCTGTGGCTGACCGGCTTTCACGATGAAAAAGAAGAGCGAAAACTTCGTGAATATTGGGCTCGTTTCCGACACCAACCCGAAGCTGTGGATTCTGAGCGAAGTAGCGAACCAAAAGCGAGTAGCGAGTAGCGAGTAGCAAGTAGTCAATCCAGGGAAAAAGCGAAGTAGCAAAATCACCCAGTCACCCAGTCACTCAGTCCCCTTGTCCCCTTGTCACCCAGTCACCTTGTCATCTTGTCATCCCATCACCTTGTCACTCTGGCATTCCACGTGCACAAAGCCGCTTCAGACGAGTCGAACATTGAAAAACTCAATTCAATGTTGAATTTAACTTTAATTGCATTGGTCTGAATGCTTTCAATACACGATGGAGGTCGGAATGCCATTATTTAAGACAATCAGTGCGGCTGTGTTTGGAATTGATGCCTACACAGTGCAGGTCGAAATTGATTTATCACCCCGCCTGGAATCCTCTGAAAAACAGCCACCGGTGACGATGGTCGGGTTGCCGGATGCGACGGTTCGTGAAAGTCGCGAACGGATTCGGGCCGCGATTCAAAACTGCGGATATTTCTTTCCATTTCAACGAATTATCGTCAATTTAGCCCCAGCGGACATTCGCAAGGAAGGTTCGGGTTTTGATCTTCCGATTGCGGTTGGGATTTTAGGTGCTGTCGGTGACATTAAAGATCGGCGGATTGAAGAGTCGCTGCTGGTCGGCGAACTGTCGCTTGACGGACGGTTGCGTCCGGTCAAAGGAGCGCTTTCGATGGCGCTCAAAGCACGTGACCGGGGGATCAAATATCTCTTCATGCCGCGCGAAAACAGCCATGAAACAGCGGTTGTGACTGGCATTGATACCTATGCCGTGGAGTCACTTCCCGAAGTGGTGTCGCTGCTCAATGCTGATGAACTCCCACCACCGCTCAAAATTGATGTCACGCACCTGATCGAAGAAACCAACAGCCATCACCCGGATTTTCGGGATATTCGCGGCCAGTTTCACACCAAACGGGCACTTGAAGTGGCGACAGCGGGAGGTCACAACATTCTCATGATTGGGCCTCCGGGATCTGGCAAAACCATGCTGGCCAAGCGGATTGCGGGCATTTTGCCGGCGCTTTCCTTTGAAGAAGCCCTCGATGTGACGCGCATTCACAGCGTTGCCGGGCTAACCGGAGCGCAAGGGCTGGTGACGACACGTCCATTCCGGGCACCCCACCACACAATCAGCGATGCTGGATTGATTGGGGGCGGCAGTGTTCCTCGACCCGGAGAAGTCAGTCTGTCGCACAACGGCGTGCTCTTTCTCGATGAACTCCCTGAATTTGAACGCAATGTGCTGGAAGTGATGCGTCAGCCGATTGAAGACGGCAAAGTCACAATTTCGCGGGCTGCGGTGTCGCTGACCTTTCCGTCGCGCTTTATGCTGGCAGCGGCGATGAATCCCTGTCCTTGCGGGTTTTACAATGACCCGACGCGCGAGTGCAGTTGCTCTCCGGTGCAGATTCAACGCTACATCGCCCGCATTTCAGGGCCATTGCTGGACCGGATTGACATCCACGTCGATGTGCCAGCCGTGAAATTTCAAGACCTGGCCGGTGAAACTCCGGGTGAGCCATCAGCTCCGATTCGGGAGCGAGTCACAGCGGTTCGTGATCGTCAGCTCAAGCGATTTGCCAAAGAGAGAACTGGTACTGAACGAGTTTTCTGCAACGCCCAGATGCCACCGCCGTTGATTCGCAAGTTTTGTCGAGTATCTGAAGAAAGCAAAAAACTGCTCGAAAACGCCATTACCCGCATGGGGCTTTCGGCGCGGGCCTACGACCGGATTCTCAAAGTCAGCCGCACGATTGCCGACATGGAAGATGCCGCCGACATCGCGCCATATCACGTTGCGGAGGCGATTCAATACCGCAGTCTGGACCGAAGTTACTGGATGTGATGCAGCTTGCTGGTTGCCATCACGATTGATGAACTGTAGTGTAGAAAAATTACGGGGCTATCCTGGTAGAGCAAAGTCAATAAAAGTGTGTCAACTTTTAAAATATAAAGGAGTTCAACATGCATTGCTTTGAATTAGATCTATGTGTGGCTACAGAAGACATTAAGTTAGATTTCACAGGTTTTCCTTTCCTTCCATGGTCAGACTATCTGTTAAACCCACGTCGTCTTCGGGGAAGTGATTTTCTAATGCGTTGGTCACAAGGCGTTTGGAGTGAAGAGCGAGTCACACAGGCGGTCAATCAAACAGAACATTATTTTGCTTTACCATATGGCCCTAGTGGAACTGCACCTGACGATGATCCACGAAAGTTTGAACTTTATTTTGAACGATTGGAGGAAGCTGGGCTTGGAAAAGTTAAACGACCAGACCTGTTGATTTTTCCAAAAGCAGAAGCACCGTTGATTAATTCGGTTGTTACTGATCTTGGAGGAGTCAAAGAACTCCCATTTATTCCTGAAACCAATGAGAGGATAAAAACAATTCTCTCCAAAGCACTGATTGCCATTGAGTGTGAAAACAGTCTGTGGCGGGCAAACAAGATGCCCAATTACAATACTCCCTTGACCCCTCAACGTCGTTTGGCTGGTAAACCAGGATTAAAGAAAGCGGCTGTTTTACCAACTGTAATTGTCAAGGGTGAAGATCTTCATCCTTTGCGAAGTTGGCAGGACCAAACAGGGGTGAATATCCATATCTGGCATATTTTCTATGATTTGGCGTTTGGGATAAGTTTGAATAGAGTGAATGAACTAATTGCTGATGGGTTGATTGAGCCCACAACCCAGGTTTTTCAAGCACCAGGCGGGGCAACGACGAAGAAGACAATCTACAAAATCTACCATCACTATGCTTACCTTCTTGGTCAGGCAGAACAAGAGCCTGAACTAAAACCAATGCACATTGAAGATTCAAATGGACATATTTTGCCGTTTGTGAAATTTGAGGGAGGTAGTTTGGTATTAAGTCAGGAATGCTTGCAGGTCCTGGGCGGTATAAGAGAGGAAAAAGCAAATGGGTAAGTCTCATCAAAAGCTTCCAGCATCTGGCCCTGAGCGTGAAGCTCTCAGGCAAAAAGGGCAGTTCTGGACGCCTACCTGGGTTGCCGAGGCCATGGTCAGTTATGTTGTCGGCCCCGAGAGCCGATCCATATTTGATCCAGCGGTGGGGGCTGGTGCTTTTTTTCGAGCCGCACAAAAAATTGCTTCTGAACGTGGTCAACCCATTACTTTTTTAGGAACCGAAATTGATCCAGATGCTTTGCAGCTTGCCAGGCAAACAGGTCTTTCTGAAGCTGACCTGGCCGGAGTTCAAATCAGGGATTTTGTTTTGGATCCTCCATCAATGACTGTGCCTTCAATCGTCGGGAATCCACCTTATATCCGACATCATCGGTTATCTGCTGAGGTGAAGTCAGAGTTGCGTCAACTGGCAATTGAGGCAATCGGAACTCCACTCGATGGCCGGGCCGGGTTCCATGTCTACTTTCTTATTCAAGCCCTCCGGCATTTGTCACCAGGTGGGAGACTCGCCTTTATTGTCCCGGCTGATATTTGTGAAGGAAAGTTTGCTTCAACGTTGTGGAACTGGGTGACTCGCCAATATTGCCTGGAGGCGGTGATGACCTTTGCCTCAGAAGCATCACCTTTTCCTGGGGTCGATACCAATCCGCTGGTCTTTTTAATTTGCAACCAACCACCTCAAGATCATTTTTCCTGGGGGATGTGTTTATCAGCTCAAACCAGTGATTTGAAACAATGGGTTGAATCCGGTTTTTCACGTGCTGGTCAGAATTTAAAGATTGAGCGCCGACAATTGACGGAAGCTTTGGCCACTGGATTTTCAAGGCCACCGCAAGCTAAAACGGAAGGTCCAGTTCTGGGTGATTTTGCTCGGGTTATGCGCGGAATTGCGACTGGGGCCAATGAATATTTCTTTCTGACCCGAAAACAGGCTATTGAATTTGGGCTGCCTGACGAATTTCTTATTTCAGCCATTGGACGTACCCGTGATGTCCTGGGGGACGAAGTCACGGATGAACATTTGCAACAGCTTGACCTGGCTGGTGTTCCGACGTGGTTATTTTCTCCTGATGGTCGTGACTGGGAACAGTTTCCGTCTGCCGTCAAAGCCTATTTGAAGCGTGGTGAAGAATTAGGAATTGATCATCGAACACTGATTGCCACTCGTCGCCCGTGGTACAAAATGGAAACCCGGGTTGTTCCTCCATTTTTGTTTGCTTATTTGGGGAGGCGAAGTGTGAGGTTTATCCGAAATTCAGCCGGAGTTCTGCCATTAACTGGATTTTTGTGTGTCTACCCATATTGCACCGAGGCTGAGTTTTTGGCGAAATTCTGGAAAATCCTCCAACATCCTGAAACGATTGCTCATTTGGCTCTGGTAGGGAAATCATATGGATCCGGCGCGATCAAAGTTGAACCACGTGCTTTGGAAAAGCTTCAACTCCCAACCAATGTCATGAAGCAATGTGGATTGCCGATTTCGAGTCAGACACAAGCAGTACGCAAAGCTCAATCTCAAGTACTGGAAAACACCAGAGAAGCAGTTCAGTTGTCGTTATTTGCAGTCGGGGATGAGGAAATGGCAACGTGGAGATGATTTGAGATTGAGGGATCGAAATTTAAAAGTTTGATAAATTCGGTCGAGAGAGCATTTCCAATTGCATTTTATCTCCAGACAGTGAAAATCCCCTCCGCACATCAGTTCATTTACTTATTCACAAATCACGTCAATTGAATAACTCCCGAGGTCGTATGGAAGGCACTTCTCCTTTTACCCATATTCAGTTTGCCGTTTCCAATCGTGTGGCCTATATCGTGCTCAATCGCCCGCCAATGAATGTGCTGACGATCAAATTGATGCGCGAAATCAATAATGCCCTGGATCTGATCAGCAAGATGCGGCCTGGGGAAGTGTGCGCCGTGGTGTTTGTGGCAGCGCCTGGGTCAACCGCTTTTTCAGCCGGGGCGGCGGTCGAAGAGCATCGCCCCGAGATCGTCTATCAGATGATCCAGGAATTTCACAACATTTATCGAAATTTGAATTTTTTGGGGAAACCCGTGGTTGGGGTCGTCAACGGTCAGGCACTCGGTGGTGGATGTGAACTGGTGGCATTTTGTGATCTGGTACTGGCTGTGCCAACCGCCAAGTTTGCCCAGCCCGAAATTCGGCTTGGCGTGTATCCGCCGATGGCTGCGATTCTGCTTCCTAAAATTATTGGGGTTCGGCGGACGGCACAGATGCTTTTAACTGGAGAAGTGCTGGATGCCCAGGACGCTCAACGACTGGGCCTGATCAATTACATTGTCGCTGAAGATCAATTGGCCACTAAAACCGAAGAACTCCTCAATGTCCTGCGCAATTTTAGCGGGCCGGTGCTCGAAGCCACCCGCCGGGCGATCCATACGGCTACACATCACGATGTTGAGGAAATTATGGAAAAGCTCGAAGACCAGTATTTAAATCAGTTGATGAACCTCCACGATACCCGCGAAGGACTCGAAGCCTTTCTCAACAAACGCAAACCGGTCTGGCAGCACAAGTAAAACCTTTAGGGTTCAGGGTTCAGGGTCTTGTCATTACCCAAATTTTTTCTGCTCTCTAAAATTGGGCCTCAATTGCCTTCGTAAGTTGTTGATTCTGGGTTCTGGGATTTTCAGGATAATCAGTGGTCAACTCAGACAATAGCCGAAAAACAATTTCAGTAACTCTTTAAATTTGCTGAGGTTTAGAGGCAAGTCAAAAAAATTCCTTCTGTCACAAATCCTGTGATGACAAACTTAAGAGGAAGCATTTGAACCAATAAACCCTTTCGTTTTGGTTCAGAGAAGTTCCCAAATCAATTCCATCACAGGATTTGTGACAGAAAGAAAAAATTTGGGTAATGACAAGGTTCAGGGTTCAGGGTCCAGGAAAAAGACAAAAAGGACCAAAAGGACATAAACCCTGAACCCTGAACCCTGAACCCTGAACCCTGAACCCTGAACCCTGAATTTCAGCTTCGCTTCCGGATGTTATTTTCCCAGTGCTGCATCCAGTTTTTCACTTCTTTTTGAAGCAGGTTGTAATCCATCGGTAGTTCTTTAATGTCGGTGCGCATTGATTCAGGCAACTGGTTCAGATCGATATCACTACGGCGAACCGGGACGCGAGCAAACTGGTTGGCGGCAAAGATGAGACTTTCGGGGGTGGTGACAAATTCGTAGAACCGTTTGGCGGCTTCCAAATTGCGAGTTCCTTTCACAATTCCAATCCCATCCGTCACAATCGGCGTCCCGCTTTCCGGGTAGCGGAAGGCAAGCGGCAATTTTTTCTGTTGATGCAGGATCACGTCCGGCAGGTTCCAGAGCGTGACGAGTCCTTCGCCGCGCCCGATTTTCTGCATAAGTTGAGTGCCATCCGTGGTGTAGTCTTTGGTGTTGGCATCCAATTTTTTCAGCCAGTCATAGCCACCCTGCGGACCATTGGTCGTAGCCCAAAATCGCAGAATCATCGCCCCGAAGATTGTCCGCATGGTGTCGGATTGAAGTGGTTGCCGGATCAAAACTTTACCTTGCCAGCGTTCGCCCAGCAGGTCATCCCAATCTTTTGGAGCCTCAGTTTCGGGAACTAATTCTTTGTTGTAGACAATCACTTCCGGCGTCAAATAGGTGGCATACCACTGATCCTGCGCATCGTGCATGGTCGGTTTGACGAGCCCGCCCCAGGTCGGTTTATAGGCTTCAAGTACTCCTTCCTGGACACCAAGGTCAAAAGTAAGCGACGACGCCCCCCACCAGACGTCAGCCTGTGGGTTGGCGCGTTCCAACGTGAGCCGGTTCAGAATGTCCTGAGACGCCAGATCCTGAAACTGGACATCAATCGTTGGGTTCGCCGCTTCAAATCGTTTTTCAAACTCTTTCAGGAGTTCTGGTCCGTGCGGAGTGTAGACCAGCAAGGTTGTTTTCCCGTTTCCACCGCAGGCAGCCAGGGCGGCAAGAGCAAGGCCAAGCACCACTGCCAGGCTAAGGTTTCGAACAGGTCGCCAGTCTAATTTCCAAAGTCGTCTCATTTTTATGTCTCCTCTTTGTGGTTGGGGCAATTGAAGGGATGAGGGATGAAAGAAAACCAATTCTTCAACTCGATGTCTTCAGCCCGACGTCTTCAGCCTCAAGTAAATGTCAATTGCAGACCGCTTGTCGAATCATAGTGCCGGATGTCACCAATGACTTTTCAGATTGCACAGGCTGGCGGCATTATGGCAGCGCATTGTGAACAGTGATTTCCTCTGAATTGATTGTTTCAGGTGTAATGCTTGTGAGTTAGTGTGAGAAAGCTACGAGTGTAACAGCGAGTTCTCCTCTCGGTTCTACACTGTCAATTTTATAGACCTGCCACTTCCAAACAGGTAATGGAAAGCTGGCAGGTCTCATTTTTTTTTGGATGAGTCAATCGTCATACCAGTTTGTAGTCAGTAGTCAGTAATGCCAGTTAACGGCTGAAGTGGTTCGTTGGTCCTCATCCCGAAGATACCGTCTTGAATGTCAAGCAAGGGATAGTGCCAGGTTAGCCGGTGGTCAGCGTCGCTTTGGACGCGCCACCACCTGCGGGTCAGTTCCAGATTGCCCCACCCGGCCAGCCGCCGCCATAGGCGGCGGCTGGCCGGGTGGGAAAAAAGTGGGGAATGACCCGAATTCCCAGGGCTCGAAGACTCACCCTTGGCTACGAGCCGGTGTCTACTTCGTAGACTGAGAACCAAAACCAATTCAACTCTTAACTGGCATCAGTAGTTAGCGGTCAGGATTAATACATTCCAGGCAATCGTATTTTGTTCAAATAACTCAGTTTATGACTGGTTGGCTGGATGAGAACTGTTCGTGGGAAGCAGTTGTCGTTGTCTACTGACTACTGACCACCAGCAAAAAACTGTTATAATTCACAACCTGCAAGTCATCATTGAAATCCAAGTCCGTGAGTTTATCTCCAACTCTGAACTCTGAACTTTTCATTCCGAACCTCCAACTCTGAACTCCAGGCCCTATTCCGAGGTTAACGCCCATGTTTCACAAATTGCTTGTTTCACTGTCATTGTCGTTGCTGCTGGTATCAGTTTCATTTGGTCAGAGCGGGCGTGGCCGACCTCAACCACCACAACCGAAGCCACCGGCCTCGACGAAGCCGACAGCCACATCTCCCACTGGAACAGCACCTTCCGCAGATGGAAAAATTGCACCAGGTGGGCAGCTTTCTGACATTTCCCAGGTTGGGTTGACCAATCGGTATGTGTTTCGCAATGGATTGACGGTGATTTTGAGCGAAGACCACAGCACGCCGATTGTCAGCTTGCTGGCTTTTGTGAAGACCGGAACGGCTGATGAGCCGGAGGCTACTCGCGGCGTGGCCCGCGTGACAGGTGAAGCCTTGCTGCGTGGTACGACCGCGCATCCAGGCGATGGCTGGCGACAACAGGCGGATTTGGCTGGAGCGCGATTTCAGGCTGACGTTGATCTGGTCAGTACCCGGATTGGCGCCAGCGGGCCAGTCGAGAGCGCAGCGACGATGGTGCAGTTACTGGCTGAAACCCTGATTCGTCCAGGGTTTACCGAAGCTTCTATCGCTCAAGCAATTCAAACGGTTCAGCGACAACTGGCCATTCAGGCCGAAGATGCCGCCCGTCTGAGTGCGGGTCGCTGGTTAAGCACGGCATACCCTCAGCATCCACTGGGTCGGGCCGAAGTGACTCCGGAGCAACTTTCCGCCCTCAAGCCCGACGTGGTGGCGCAATTTCACACAGCGCACTTTACTCCCAAAAACACAGTGATTTGCCTGACGGGAGATATGATTGCTCCGGTGGTGCTCCGGACGTTCCAGCAAAGCTTCGGCGCCTGGGCGAGTACGGCGGTAAGTCCAAAATTGCCGGAACCAGGTCAAACGGCGCTCCACTATCAAGAAGAACGTGGGGCAACCACGGCCTCCTGGGTCCATATCGGCTATCCGGTCGTGTTAAATGCTGAAGAATCAGCGGCTTTTGAAGTGCTGTGTGCCGTCCTTGGACGTGGGCGCGGGGCACGCCTGGTGCAAAGCCTGCGCGATCAGCGGGGAATTGTGTCCGACATCCAGGTGGACTATGTGACCAATCGCAATCTGGCTCATTTTCTGATTGGGTTGCGAGTCAAACCGGAATCAATTGATCGGGCCGAAGCCCTGACGTTTGAAATCATTGAGCGGCTCCGGCGTGAGCGAATTTCAGAAGCTGATCTACAACGGGCTAAATCTTTGCTGGAAAAGGATTTTCTGACGCAAATCGAATCAAGCCAAAATCAGGCCCGGACGCTGGCAAAGGTTGAAGCCACGGTTGGGTTTAAAGCCTGGACAACATCGCAATCGCGCATCAATCAGGTGACAGCGGAGCAAATTCGAGCTGTTGCCGCTAAATATTTAATGTTGCCGAAAGCAACCGTGCATGAATTCCAGTCGCCAACGGCGCCGCTCCGAACATTCACGCCGGAAAAATATGCCGAGACCGTCAACATTCTAGTTCCAGCTTCAGCTCAAACGGAAATTCCATCCGAAGCCATTACCGATGCCAAAGCCGTTCCGATGATCAAACAGGGAACGTCCCGTCAGAAACAACAGGAGGTTGGAAAATTCATTGTGATGGCTCAGGCAGAACCGGTGAAGGACTATTCGACGCTTCGTGGGCCACGCGCTTTTGTGCGGGTTGACCCCAATCGGCAATTACTGGTGATGGGGCTGTTTTTTCAAGGTGGGCGCACACTGGAAGATGAAACCACGAGTGGCATGACCGAATTGATGTTGCGGTCAATGTTACAAGGGACGGCCAAACAGCCAGGTGATACCCTGGCGTCGGAACTGGAGCAACTCGGCGGGGAAATCCGAATTGTCAACGACCCTGATTATTTTGGATTGGAACTGGAAATCCTGTCGCGAAATGGTGAAGAAGGGCTCCGGCGGCTGGTGGATGTAATTGAAAATCCGACCTTCGATAAAGAAGCCGTCAAGCGCGAACGCGAACGCCTCCTGGCTGATCAACAGGCGCTGGCCAATGCGGGAGGCGAAACAGCTTTGGATCTGGCCCGATCAAGTCTGTTTGGCCAGCATACCTATGGATTTCCTCGATTGGGTACCAACGTTGTGGCGAAAATGACTGAAATTGATGTCCAGCGATGGTTGGAGCGCACCGTCAAACGACAGTACCCGCTGGCGGTTATCGTCGGAGATACCGAAGGTTCGGTATTGGTGTCACGTGTGCTGGTGGATGGGTTCAATCGGGATGAAACTGACCGCTCGATCAAAGTTCGAGTCACCGAGCCAAATTCAAAACCAGTTGAGCAAGGTGGAACCAGCCTGCGTCCGGTCAGTCATCTGAATCTGGTCTGGCTGGCCCCCGAAGGTCAAAAATCAATGGCCGCCGAATGGCGGGTCGTCGCCGAAGTGATTGCCTCACAGTTAACCCGCCAGGCTGAAGCTTCCAAACTGGGCAGCGCTATTTTTGACAGCCGGTATCTGCCACATCTGCAGTATGGCGAATTGATGCTGACTGCTGGAAGCACGGTTGCTGAAGCATCCAAACTCCAGTCAATGGTGGAGACCTTTATCAAGGGAATGGCCACTTTTGAAATTTCCGAGCCTGAGTGGCAAGGCGCCTGCCGCCGGGCTGCGACCCGCGAAGCTCAAGGGATTGAAACATTTTCAGGTCGCGCCCGAGCCTATGTGACGGCTGCATTTATGGCGTTGCCGGTTGCCATTGTGGAGCGCAATATTGAAAATGCCCTCCGAGCTGGGAGCGAAGATGGCAAAAACGTCTTTTCAACGTTGGGACAAAGCCTGCCTGGACGCGGGGTCATCCGGGGCACAGCCCTTCCCGCAACACCTGCCGCCGCTCCACAAAAAGAAACACCCACTTCTGGAAAGTGACCCAACCGTGTATTCTTTGAAAATTCTTTTTGAAGACCGTGTTCAACGGCTGGAACAACAATCTTCCCAAAACTAAATCGTGCACTGATTTGAGGGGTATTTCGCAGAGGAACGGGATTTGAAACACGAATTATCAACTTTTGAGTTTGAAGTAGTGGTGTTGGATGCTGAAGGCAGTCCAATTGAACAGGGAACAGGTATTTCACGCCAGTTTGTCGAACGAATTTCAAGCACCGCATCGCTCGATATGGTTGAAATTCCAGGCGGTTCTTTTCTGATGGGGTCACCTGAATCCGAAGGTGATATTGACGAACGGCCTGTCCATTGGGTCTCGATGCCATCATTTTTCATGGGGAAATATCTAATCACTCAGATGGTGTGGCGTGCAGTTGCCGGCCTTCCAAAAGTCAATCATGACCTTGTACCGTCACCGTCGCATTTTGAAGGTGAGTTGCTCCCGGTTGAAAACATCAACTGGTTTGATGCGATGGAGTTTTGCGCCCGACTGACACAAGCCACCGGGCGTACCTATCGCCTGCCGAGCGAAGCCGAATGGGAATATGCCTGTCGTGCCGGTACCACGACGCCGTTTGGTTGTGGTGAGACCCTCATTTCCGATCTGGCCAATTTTGATGCCAGTTGCCCATATAAAGCCGAACCCCAGGGAATTTATCGCGCCAGAACCGTGCCGGTCGGGGCGTTTGGTGTGGCAAATGAATTCGGACTCTATGATATGCACGGCAATGTTTGGGAATGGTGCCAGGATGTGTGGCACGACAATTATGAAGAAGCTCCAACTGACGGCAGTGCCTGGCTTGAAGGTGGGAATCAGGAATTGCGGGTGCTGCGCGGTGGTTCGTGGGATTATGCCGGTTATGGCTGCCGGTGTGCGTTCCGGGATCGGGGGAATCCGAAAATCGCCAGCCCATTTAATGGCCTGCGAGTCGTTGCCAGTGTGGAGTAATGAAAACCAGGGCTGAAGAAAACGGGCTGAAGAAAACGGACTGAAGACTCGCAGGCTCGGGGCTGAAGAAAACGGGCTGAAGACTCGCAGGCTCGGGGCTGAAGAAAACGGGCTGAAGACACTCGCAGGCTCTGGGCTGAAGAAAACGGGCTGAAGAAAACGGGCTGAAGACTCGCAAGCTCGGAGCTAAGAGCCAAAAAACACCTTGTCACCTTGTCACCTTGTCACCTTGTCACCTTGTCACCTTGTCACCTTGTCATTCAGTCACCCTGTCACCTTGTCGCCTTGTCACTGTTCTACCTGGGGGCCAGCAACTGGACCTTCATTATTCCAGGTTGAGCGGCAAAGCGAAACGCGTCGAGGGCTTGAGCGAGTGGGAATTCGGCGCTGATGAGTGATGCCACTTCGATTGTTCCTGATTCCAGCAGCTTCAGGGAGTGCTCCAGCCGTCCACACCGTGACCCAACCACAGTGACTTCGGGAACCACAAAATTCTCGGCTTTGAGCGTCCAGTTTCCGTGAAGCGTTGATTTCAGGATGATGGTGCCACAAGGCGAAACCAGTTCCAGTGCCTGAGCAAAGGCTTGTGAATTCCCGGTGGCTTCAATTACCACATCAACGGCCTGTCTCAAGTCGGTATCAACGCCTCCTTCGTCCAGTATCCGGGTCTGAATTCCCACCTGTTCAGCCAGTGCCCGTTTGGTTTCATACTTACCAATCAACAACGGGTTATAGCCACTTGCCTTGAGCATCCGGGCAATCAACTGGCCAAGTTTTCCGTCTCCCAGGACCACAACTGATTGATCTGGTTTGATTACAACCTGTTCTAAAATTCGACAGGCTGCAGCCAGAGGTTCGGCAAACACGGCAACCGAATCAGATAATGAATCTGGGATAACGTGCAGATTTCTCAATGGAAGCGTGAGGAATTCGGCAAAGGCGCCGTCATATGACCGAATACCGAGTACCCGGCGCAGAGCACAGTGTCGGCTGTCTCCGCGATGGCATTCACGGCAGTTGCCACACCCAATATTGATGTTTCCAACCACGCGTTTGCCAATCCATTCTGGATCTGGCGATTCTTCGATAATTCCAACAAATTCGTGGCCAAGGGTTCCTGAAAAGCTGGCATAACCGCGAGTGATGGCCAGGTCCGTGGCACAAATGCCAGCGCGGGTCATTCGAATCAAGGCTGTACCGTCAGTTGCCGGCAATGAGATATCCTGCAGGGTAAGTTGATTGTGTTCAAAACGAAGTGCAAGCATGGTAAATCGGTGAATGAGCGAAATAGCAAAATAGCGAGGTTGCAAACCGTGAAAGTCGTGAGGGCACGTCTTTCTCAGGTCACACGCTCTTTTCTGAATGGGGAGTTCAACAATTGTGAAACACACTGAATGCTGGAAAATCAATCCAGAGGATCCAGAACCCGAGTTGCTGGCAGCGGCTGGTCAGGCACTACGGGATGGGAAATTGGTCGCTTTCCCAACTGAGACGGTCTATGGGCTGGGGGCGAATGCTCTTGATCGTCAAGCAGTTGCCGGTATTTTTGAAGCCAAAGGTCGCCCGGCAACCAATCCGTTGATTGTTCATTTAGCTGAGGTTGAACAGGTTCACACAGTTGCTGGCGAATGGTCAACTGTTGCAGCTCAACTTGCCGCCAGATTTTGGCCGGGACCACTCACGTTGATTGTCCCCAAATTGGAAGTTGTCCCTGATCTGGTAACGGCTGGAGGGCCAACCGTCGGCGTTCGGATTCCCGCCCATCCAGTCGCACGGGCATTGATTGCGGCTGCCCAGGTGCCAGTTGCCGCGCCCAGTGCGAACCGGTTTACCCAGGTTTCGCCAACCACGGCCCGGCACGTCCTCAAAGGACTTTCCGGGCGCATTGATCTGGTGCTTGATGGTGGGCCCACCCACGTTGGTATTGAATCAACCGTGCTGGATGTCAGTGTGTCGCCGCCAGTACTCTGGCGCTCGGGGATGATTTCACAAGTTGAATTGGAGCAACATATTGGCCCGATTGTGCTTCCTTACCAGCAACACACAACCGCGAACGTGTTGCCATCACCTGGACAACACCGAAAACACTACGCTCCAAAAGCTGATGTTCATCTGGTTCCATATGCCGACCGGGTTGCCTTGCGGCATACCCTGGAGCGTCTTTTGCCCGACTCACCTCATGGTGTTCCCTCAATTGGGTACATCGCTTTTGAACCAGCGCCGCTGGAGCATCCCGCCATGATGGTCAAAGTGATGCCAGCCAGACCCAGATCCTTTGCGCGAGAGTTATATGCCGTGTTTCACGCTATGGAAGATGCCGGAGTCGCCCACCTCATCATTGAAGATGTTCCGCCTGAATCAACCTGGAATGGCGTCCGCGACCGATTGCACCGCGCCGCCGTCCATTCATAAAGGCAGGATTTCGAATCTCCTGGTTTGGGTCGCGCCGTTGATTGCAATGATGGTGTGGGTTCACTTTTCAGTGCCGGGAAGCCTGGCTGCCCAAACACCAAAATCTGAATTACGAACCCAGAAATCTGAGCAAAAATACCCGGTAACCTCTTCTGAATACTGGTTTTCATTGAAAAATACGTCCGAGCGGTTGCGTGCTCCCGATGCACCCGACGAAGCCGAACGGTTTTATCTGAAAAAGCGAGTTCCTTCCGGTACCGTCTTTCCAGTTGAAAAGTTGATGGCTGGAAAACGCCAGATCGTGTCGTTGCCTCTATTTTCCAGTCGCCTGGGGCGGGTGTTGTCACCGCGTGGCGATCATTTCACGCTCAAGGCGCAGGCTGGAATTTCCGGTTGGGAGCCGCTTGGACCAGGGAACATCGGAGGCCGCACCCGAGTGCTGGTGATTGATCCGGCTGAAGCTCAAACGCTCTATGCTGGTGCAACGTCCGGAGGCATCTGGAAAACCACCAACGGCGGTCAATCGTGGCAACCACTTGGGGATTTTCTGGCCAGTCTGGCGGTCAACGCACTGGCTCTGGATGCGAAGTCATCGCCAGCGGGACGTGTGCTCTATGCCGGAACTGGGGAAGGATATTTAAACTTTGCCGCCCGGCGCGGCGCCGGAATCTTCAAAAGTACCGACAGCGGTCAAAGCTGGCATCAATTACCGGCCACGACGACCCCGGAATTTGCCTACGTCAACGATATTGTCCTGAGTCCAACCGATAGCCGGGTGCTCTATGTTTCCACTCGAACTGGTGTCTGGAAAAGCCTGGATACTGGTGAAACCTGGCAATCAATCTTGAAAACAGATGGTTCCGGCGGCCCAACTTCGACGATTGTTGAGACCCGGCAGGACACCGGCGCGCTCGATCTGGTGATTGAAGCTGATGAAACGACCCGGCAGGACATCCTTCTGGTGAGTTCTGGGAGTTTTCGCCCGGACGGTATCTATCGCTCAATTGACAGCGGGGCGACCTGGTCGCGAGTTTTAACGGCCTCCAATCTTGGTCGAGTTTCGATGGCCATTGCTCCGAGCAATTCGTCTGTGATTTATGCCCTGGCGTCACGGGTTTCCGGGCTTTTGCAGAATGTGTACCGCAGCACTGACCACGGTGCGACCTGGGAAGCCCGCATCGAAGGCACCTTTGACCCTGATCGCCTGGAATGGTTGCTGCTGACCAACACGCTTTTTGCCAGTTACCGGGGATGTGCTGGATTGCCAGGAGAATTTTTAAATCAAGGCTGGCACGACAACACGATTGCCGTTTCCCCAACGGATTCCAACACCATTTTTGTTGGTGGGATTGACCTGTTTCGATCCGATGATGGTGGTCGCAGTTTCGGATTGATCAGTTACTGGTGGCTGCCGCGAACGTCGCCAAATTTTGTGCATGCCGACCAGCACGCCTTTGTTTTTGATCCTGGATGGAATGGTGGTTCAAACCAGACGCTCTATGTTGGGAATGACGGCGGTGTGTTTCGGACGACCAATGCGCTGGCCGCCGTGGCGTCAGGGGCCAATCGGGGATTGTGCTATTACGACCCAAGCATTCCACCCGCAATAGCCTGGACTTCGCTCAATTCGAACTACGCCGTGACTCAGTTTTATCACGGAGCGGTTTATCCAGATGCCAGAGGGTTGATCGGAGGGGCACAGGATAACGGGGTACTCGTCGGCGCCCTCTATGAACCTGAAAACTGGCGCGAGATCATTCGCGGAGATGGCGGTTTTTGTGCCGTGGATCCAACCACATCTGGTGACACAACCGTGCTCTATGCTTCAAATATTGGTCTTTCGCTCGATAAATCCACCGATAACGGCGCGAGTTTTACCAGGGTGACGCGTGGTATTCGCGATGATTTTGATTTTATTGCCACCTATGCGCTCGACCCGAGTACCCCGCGCATTTTGTGGACCGGAGGTCGTCGTCCCTGGCGAACGACCGACGGCGCTGAAAGCTGGTCAGATGCCAGGGGTTCAGATTTTGCCACGACACTGGTGTCGGCCATTGCGGTGGCGCCGTCAAACAGTGCTTCGGTGTATATGGGGCTGGGTGGCGGTCAGGTTTTTCATACCATCAACGGCCTGGATCAGAATCCACGCTGGACGGTTTCCGCCGGGCTTCCACAAGGGTGGTGTAACGGGCTGGCGGTTGACCCACAGGATCCAAATCGGGCATATGCCACCTTTTCAACCTTTGGAGTTGGTCATGTCTGGAAAACAGTTGATGGCGGCCAGACCTGGAAAAATATTGATGGCAGCCCAGGTCGAGCCATTCCAGATATTCCGGTCAACTGCATTGCGGTTCACCCGACATTGAGTGGGATGTTGTATGTCGGAACGGATCTTGGAGTGTTGGTGTCAACCGATGATGGTCAAACCTGGAGCCTGGAAAACACCGGGTTTGCCAATGCTCC
Source organism: Acidobacteriota bacterium (assembly GCA_016208495.1). Classification (NCBI taxonomy): domain Bacteria; kingdom Pseudomonadati; phylum Acidobacteriota; species Acidobacteriota bacterium. The sequence goes on from JACQXX010000088.1 coordinate 57,382, forward strand.
GGTCGAGGTTTTGGTGTGGGAAACTACTTCGCCATCCGGGGAAGTCGCGTTGCCACCGGTGCTCTATGCTTTTACCTATGGACGCGGGGTGTTTCGGGCTGAAATCAATCTGGCGCCACCAGTCGCACCGACCGCTTTACGTGTTGAATTTACGTCAGGCAGCCTGGAGCTTTCGTGGACTGACGCTTCAAGCGATGAAACGGCTTTTGTGGTCGAGCGGAGGATCGGGTCTGATTTGTTTCGACCACTGGCGAGTCTGCCACCTGACACCAGCCGGTTTCAGGATCAAAACCTTCAGGATGGAACCGCTTATGCCTATCGGGTTCGGGCAAATAGTCCAGGAGGTCGGTCAGCCTATTCCAACATTGTGCAATTGACGACACCAGGGATTGCCTCGCCCACCGAATTTCGAGTGCTGCCAATTAGCGCAACTGAAGTGATGCTTGAGTGGCGAGACAACAGTGACAATGAATCAGGGTTTGTGGTCGAACGTCGTCTTGGGACAGCCAGTTACCAGCCGCTGGCGACACTTTCAGCCGGCACAACCCATTTTCGCGAAGTGTTGCCGGTGGCTGATGGCAATGTGACGTATCGGGTCAACGCGATTGGACCGGCGGGGGCTTCAAGATATTCCACGGAAAGTCGTCCAATCCCCATGGCGCCAGTTGGGTTGAAAGCCGGTGCGGTTTCATTTGCCCAGGTTGATTTGACCTGGGCGGATACCAGTACCAACGAGGCTGGTTTTGTGGTGGAACGTCAGCGCGGAACAGAGAGTGCCTGGACGGTAATCACCCGGTTGCCAGAAAATTCAACCCGTTTCTCACATCGTCAGGTGTTGCCGGGAACCACGGTGAGGTATCGGGTCCGGGCCGTCAATCTGGCTTTTGCTTCAGAAAGTTCCAATGTAGTTCTGGTTGATGTCCCAGCGGTTCCGGTGGTCCCGTTGCCGCCGACAACACTCACTGTGATTTCGGCCTCCAGGTCAGAGGTGCGTCTGGAATGGCAGGACGCCAGTTCCAATGAAGACGGATTTGAGCTGGAACGTCGCCGGGCACGAGATACAAATTTTATCCGGATCGGCACCAGTCTGGCTGATCAACCGGTGTTTACCGACCAGGATGTGGTTGCGGGAACTGACTATGTGTATCGGGTGCGGGCCGTCAATGGCGGAGGAACATCACCTTTTTCCAACGAAGCGACCGCAACCACACCCGGCGTATCGCCTCCGGAAAGTCTGTCGGCCCAGGCGGCTTCGGCAACCAGGGTCAATCTGTCATGGGTTGACACCAGTTCGAATGAAACCGGTTTTGAACTCGAACGGCGTGCAGAAACCGAGACCAGTTTTCAAAAAGTGGCGACCATTGGCGCCAATAGAACGCAATGGGTTGATGAAGAGGTGATGCCAAAAACGCTCTATCAGTATCGGGTACAGGCATTTACCACCGAGGAATCTTCAGAGTTTTCGGCGGAGGCAACTGTTCAGACACCCGTGGCACCTCCGCAGATCACTGCTATTGCGCCGAAGAAAGCCAAGCCGGGAAAACTGGTGACGATCAGCGGGAACAATTTTGAAAATGCTGTGGTCTTTTTTGGGCAACTTCGGGTAAGCTTAGCGACTGCTTCTACAACCCAGCTTCAATTCTTTGTTCCACAAACCCCACGCGGAGAGGTCATTCTCACTCTCACGACACCGGGTGGCACAGCACAAATAAACTTCAGGGTAAAATAGCAGTTCCAAAATTGGGCATTGAAGGAACTAGGCGCTCAGCGTATATTCCTTCAGCACAAATCAATCACTATTATCCAGCGTGTCAAAATTGAGTTCACTTTTGAGGAATGCGCAGTCAAGTCATTCTGGGACAGCTTTTTTCGTCAGCTTGACGGGCTGTGAGGAGCCACACACGCGCTACTGCAGGGGATTTGGAAACTAATGACTGTCGATCAACTGAAACCAGACACCATGCTCTCTGGCCGCTATCGGGTTGTCAAACGCATTGGCGGTGGCGGGATGGGGAATGTTTATCTCGTTCAGGATACGCGGCTCAATAACCGGCAACGGGCCCTCAAGGAAATGATTGGTTCGTTTGCGGACGATTCGAGCCGTCAGAAGGCAGTCCAGGATTTCCATCGCGAGGCAGAGCTGCTGGCCAGCCTGGAACATCCTTCGATTCCAACCATTTATGACTATTTTGATGCTGATGGGCGCTACTACCTGGTCATGAAATTTGTCCCTGGTGGTGACCTGGAAGTCAAAATGCGCAAAAACGGTGGCAAGATCGAAGAACGCCAGGTGGTGGAATGGGCCGTCCAAATCTGTGATGTCTTAAATTACATCCACAACCAGAATCCACCGATCATTTACCGTGATCTCAAACCAGCCAACCTCATGATTGATGACACCATGCAGCCAGATCGCATTGTCCTGGTTGACTTTGGAATTGCCCGGTTTGTGGCGCCAACCCAAAAAGGGGTCACCGCCATCGGGACGATGGGGTATGCGCCACCGGAATTGTTTGCTGGGAAAGTTGAACCCCGCTCGGATGTGTATTCGCTTGGGGCGACCATGTTTCACCTGTTGACCGGTGTGAATCCGCAGGACAACCCGCTTTTGATTTTTGACTTCAATAAAAACCCGCGTCCCTGTGAATTAAACCCGGCGCTGACGCCTGAAATTGACAGTATTTTGTGCCGCTCCGTTGAACATAAAGCCTCAAAACGCTTTTCAGCGGCTGAAATGAAAGTTGCCCTTGAAGAACACTTAAAGTTTTTGGACAGCCCACGTCCAGCCAAGACCACCACCACGGCGCCGAATGCAACTCCACGGCTGGTGATGGTTGAACCGCCGATGAATGTTGCGTTCACACTGGAAAAAGAAACCCACTTGATCGGGCGCACCGATATGTATTCCGGGATTTTTCCAGAGATTGACCTCACGCCCTTTGAGAAAGAAACCAAAGTTTCGCGCCGCCATGCGACGATCTATCGCAAGGGTGATCAGTTTTATATTGAAGATTTGAAGAGTTCGAATGGGACGTATGTGGGAAATCTACGGCTGACGGCTCATCAACCCTATCTGCTTCAAAACGGCGACGAACTTCAGTTTGGCGGGACCAAACTGGTTTTTAAAACCCAATAACTGACAGGGTGACCAGGTGATTTTTTTCACCCTTCACCCTTCATCCCTCATCCCTTGAAAGAACCCTGAACTCTGGTTCTTTTTACGAATATCCGGTGAGGGACGGCAACCGCCCGGTTGACGATTTCAGAATTTCCATCCGCCCACGCTCCACTTCAGCCATAAACATTTGAATTTTCATCCGGTCCTTGCGACCGGGTGTGGCTGAGTCTTCGACTCCGGAAGACACATCCACGCCATAGGGTTTGACCGTCCGGAGGGCGGCTGCGACGTTTTCAGGTGTCAGACCGCCAGACAGGATGATGCGAGCATATTGTTTGGCGGCGGCGGCAATGCGCCAGTCAAAGAGCTTACCGATGGTGTTGTCTTCAGAATAGCCTTCAAGCAAGACCGCGCTGACCGGAAAGCGACGAATGTCTGAAAAATCGAAGCTTTCACTCACCCGCATGGTCTTAATGAGTCGCCACTGGCTGAACTGCTGGCAGTAGCCAGGGCTTTCGTTGCCATGAAGCTGCAGAATGCTGACCTTGGCGGTTTGGGCAATGGTGGTCACGGCTTCAAGGTTGAATTCGTTGTGAAAAACCCCGACGAGGGGAACAAAAGGTGGGAGCTTTTCAACGATTTCGCGGGCCGAGGAGGGAGCGATATACGAGGGACTCTTGTGGTTGAAAATAAATCCAAGCGCATCCGCACCGTAATCAAGCGCCAGCGCGGCATCCTGATATGACGTAATTCCGCAGATTTTCACCTTGACCATAGGGCCTCCGGTTGGTCGGCAGGGAGTCGAACCCGACACTGCCAGGTACAGGCATAATGGCGAGTCGCTGAAACGAATGGGTTATTCAACCAGAAAGGAACCGGCGTCAAATTCACCATCTGGAGTTGCCGTCGGCAATTTGGGTTCCCTCTGGCTGGTTGACTACTCGCTACTCACTACTCACTACTCGCTCTTCAACTGGCTATTTCCGCTTTGGACGGCTGTCGTGTGTGACCGGCAGTGTCTCGTTGACGCTTGAATGTGGGCGTGGAATCACATGCACGCTGATGAGTTCGCCGACCCGGCGGGCGGCTGCCGCGCCAGCATCAGTGGCGGCTTTGACAGCGGCCACATCGCCACGAACAATGGCGGTGACAAATCCGGCACTGATTTTTTCATATCCGATCAAGGTCACGTTGGCAGCTTTGACCATTGCGTCTGATGCTTCAATGACTGCCACCAGACCCTTCGTTTCGACCATTCCAAGTGCTTCCATAGGTATTTTGGATTCCTCGCTACTCTAAGATTCTCAAGAGAAAAAAAGTCGCTGGTACTGCCAAAAAAGCAATCCAGTTTGAAAAAAGATGTGTGTGATTGCACGCGGTTTGAGAAATGGAGTTGAACAACTACAGAAAAAGTCACCGCGCTGTTTGATACAACCTTTGTTGTTCGAATGCAAGTCTTGTCGCGCGATCAATCAAATCAATTAATTCGCGGCGTGTCAAAGTAATTGGTTCATTGAGCTTTTCGTCTGACAGGCCAGGCGTCGCCGGTGAGGGCCGCGAGGTAGTTTCTGATGACTCACAGTGAAACCCGGGCAACTCCGCCGAATACGAGCACGACTGGCAGCGCATTTCCGGCGGCATAAACCCGCCTTTTTCCCGAACTTCAATCAGTTTGGCAATCATTGGTGGCGTGAGTGGGCGGCCTCCGCCAAGCAAATGAGCCACCAGGCTGATGCGCGCAAAATGCTCAAGCGTTTCCATTCGGTTAAACGCCGTTTCCAAATCCGGTCCATAGGCGACGGCGCCGTGATTGGCCATCAGCAAGGCATCGTGTTTGTGGCACAGTCGGCGGAGGGCATCCGGGAGTTCTTTGGTTGATGGCGTTCCATATTCGGCCAGCGGAATACAGCCCAGAGTCAGCACCACTTCTGAGACCAGAGCCTGATCAAGCGGTAGTCCGGTGGCGGCAAAACCGGTTCCCACCGGAGGATGAGCATGAACCACGGCATACACATCAGGTCGTTCTTCATAAATCGCAATGTGCATAGCCAGTTCGGACGAAGCCCTGAGCCGACCTTCGACATGTTCGCCTTTGAGCGTTGTTTTGACGATCATGTCCGGCGTTAAAAGCCCTTTATTTTTACCTGATGGGGTAACGAGCAAAAATCCATCAGGCGTGCGAACGCTGACGTTGCCATCTCCGGCAACAATATAACTGCGTTCATAAAGTCGTTGCCCAACTTCAACAATCTGGGCGCACAGTTGCTGGTGTGTAGTGTCCATTCGAATTGAGATCAGGGTTGATTACTGAAAGCTGGGTATGCAGGGGCTTCGGGATTGGTCTCAGGAGGGAAGTCTCTGCACGTCCCCATATTATACAGGCATCCGAAGGCTGGCAAGGAATCCATTCATCTGGCATTGTGCCTGATGGCGCTGGCATTTGCCATTTCCAGCAAAGATCAGTACAAGAAGGACACACCAGTTCTTCATCTTGAGACACGCTCCATTTTTCCATGCTGCGAACCATTTGTTTTTTTCTGTTGCTTTCGCTTGGTTCAACCCAGGCACTGTTTCCACAACTACTCCGGGCTCAAACCAACCCTGGAATCAAAACCATTTCCAATCCGGTCCGGGCACGAAATGGAATGGCGGTTTCCACCAGTCCGATTGCTTCCCAAATTGGCGTGGACATCCTCAAACGCGGAGGAAACGCCATTGATGCCGCGATTGCCATGGCGTTTGGGCTGCAAGTGACCTACCCATCAGCCGGAAATATTGGTGGTGGCGGGTTTATGTTGATCCGAATGGCTGATGGCCGGGCGACTGCGATTGATTTTCGTGAAACCGCTCCGGCGGCGGCTACTCCGGAGGTGTATCTCGACAAGAATGGAAATGTGATTCCCGAAGCCTCAACGGTTGGGCTGCGGGCCGTGGCTGTGCCTGGGACTGTAGCCGGGCTGGCACTGGCCCATCAAAAATTTGGCACCCGGAAATGGGCTGAACTGCTTGACCCGGCCTGCCGCGTGGCGAAAAAAGGCTTCCAGCTTGGCTATGGCGTGGTGCGCTCGCTGGCCCGCAAGCAAAAGACCCTGGAACGATTTCCCGAATCTCGCCGCATTTACTTGAAAAATGGACAGTTATGGAATGAATTCGACCTGTTTCAACAGCCCGAACTGGCTACAACACTGGCCCGGATTCGCGACCAGGGGCCACGTGAATTTTATGAGGGAAAAACCGCCCAACTCATCGTGGCTGAAATGAAGCGGGGCAATGGGTTGATTACACTGGCGGATTTGAAAGCCTACAAGCCGGTTGAGCGCGATGTATTGCGCGGCACCTATCGCGGGTATGAAGTCCTCACTATGCCGCCGCCGAGTTCGGGCGGCGTGGCACTCCTGGAAATGCTCAATACCCTCGAAAACCGCACGTTGACGCCAGATGATGCGGGTTCGTCAGAGACAATTCATTTGATGGTCGAAACCATGCGTCGGGCCTTTGCTGACCGGGCGGAATACCTGGGCGATCCTGACTTTATCAAAGTTCCGGTAACCACTTTGACTTCAAAGAAATATGCGGTTGATCTGTTCCATTCAATCAATCTTGAGAAAGCCACCGCAAGCGATCAGATCCAACCAGGGAATGTCACTATCTCTGAATCAAAGGAAACAACGCACTTCACGGTGGTTGACAAGGCTGGGAATGCCGTGAGTTGTACTTTTACCCTCAACGGCTCGTATGGCAGCGGTCTGACGGTCACCGGCGGCGGCTTTTTACTCAACAATGAAATTGATGATTTTGCTGTCAAAGTGGGCGTGCCCAACGAATATAAACTGATTCAGAAAGAAGCCAACCTGATTGCGCCGCACAAACGCCCGCTGTCTTCGATGACTCCCACGATTGTGCTCAAAGATGGAAATCTGTTTTGTACGGTTGGGAGTCCGGGCGGGCCGACCATCATCAACACGGTGCTCCAGGTGATTGTCAACGTGATTGACTTCAAGATGAATATCCAGGAGGCGATTGATGTTCCGCGTTTTCATCACCAGTGGCTGCCGGACCAGATTGAATTTGAACCCCGAGTCTTTTCGATGGATGTTCGGCGGGCGCTCCAGCAACGCGGGCACAGCCTGAACGAGCGCACCGAAATCATTGGCGATGCCCACGCGATTTTGATCGAACCGGAAACCGGCGTGCGGTTAGGTGCCGCAGATCCTCGTAATTTCGGGAAAGCTGCCGGGTATTGAAAGCCGGGTTCCGGGAAAAGACGAAAAGGACGAAAAGGACATAAAGGACAAAAATTCGAAAACCCTGAACCCTGAACCCTGAACCCTGAACCCTGAACCCTGAACCCTGAACCCTGAACCCTGAACCCTGAACCCTGAACCCTGAACCCTGAACCCTAAATCACGGTATCGTGCTGGCTTGAAAGCTGTTCAAGAAACCGGGCACAGAGTTGTTCAAAGTGGCCTTTTGGCACTTTATCAAGTTCCAGGTGCAGGCGTTGGGTGACTGGTTCAAGCTGGTGTTCCTGTTCGTCAGCAATGGCTTCGACCGCCTGGGAAATGTTCGTGGCATCCTTTTTGACACCCATCACCGTGGCCTGAATCGTGCGCGCTACACTTTTGATGAGCGATTTGGACTGGTTCAAGGCCGCGAAAAAGGCATGTTCGACCGGGCTGATGCGGGTTTGTTCACACACTTTGTCAATCGTCTTGCGCACGTGCTCGGGGCTGTGTGGACCAACCGGGGCACAGAGTCCTTCCTGGAGCGCATAATCTGCCAGATACCAGCGATGATAGAGGTGGCTGGCCCGATCCAGGGTTTTTTTCCAGCGCAGAAAGAACAACAATCTCCGAAAAATCCATTTCAGCGGATAGAGCAGGATTTTTCCAAGACATCCAAGCAAGCAGCCTTCGTCCGGGTCTTCACCCAGTGTTTTGGCTTCTTCCGAAGTCAGTTTGTAATTGCGCCGAATTGCAATTTTACGAATACACCTTCGTTGAAAATAGGCTTTGACCAGATCGTCCACAAAGGGAATCGGGATCAGTGGCGTGAGCCCACTCAAAATCACGTGGGTCAAAATCAAATCCTGGTTTGAACTGTCTGGCGTTGGTTTGCAAGGTGGTGGAGTCAGTGCGTCAGGCATATTTTTTTAGGGCTGAAAACTTCTTCGGAAAACACTCAGGCTTGTTTGGGCGACCGGGAGTATAATCCAAGCCAGTTCAATTCTTTGCAAGAAAATTCATCAGAAGGATGGTTGCTATGACCGAACGCATACGGATTTTTATCACTGGCGCTTCGGGGTTTGTTGGAACACACCTCATTCGTGCCCTGGCTGCCAACCAGATTGAAGTCATTGGATTAAGCCGGGGGAAAGGTCGCAGTGATGGTCTCGTGCGGTGGGTTCAGGGAACATCCAGTGAGCCGGGTGACTGGCAAAAGGAAATTGACGGATGCCACGCAGTGATCAATCTCGCTGGTGAACCCGTCGTGGGAAAACGCTGGAGTCCTGAAGTCAAACAGCGCATTCGGAACAGCCGCGTGAAAACGACAAATTGTGTCGTGGATGCAATCGAGCGTGCCAAAATACGCCCGTCAGTGTTGATTTCGGCTTCAGCCGTTGGCCTGTATCCCAAAAATCTGGAAACGGCGATGGATGAAAACACCCCTCCGGCAGATGATTTTTTAGGCGAAGTGTGTCAGGAATGGGAACGGGCGGCACAGCGGGTTGAATCACTCAAAGTGCGACTGGTGCTGCTTCGAATTGGCGTGGTTTTGGGGCTCGAAGGCGGCGCGCTGGCGCAGATGCTGACACCGTTTAAGTTTGGGGTTGGTGGTCCAGTTGGAAGCGGGAAACAGTGGTTTCCCTGGATTCATATTGACGATGTTGTCGAATTGATTGTGTTTAGTCTGAATAACGGGCAGGTTCGAGGACCGGTCAATTGTGTGGCGCCCAACCCGGTGCGAATGGGGGAGTTTACCTCTGAACTGGGCCGTGCGCTGCATCGCCCGGCGATTTTGCCCGTGCCAGGATTTGCCGTGCAGCTTTTATTTGGGGAGTCTGCCAGCGTGGTCCTGGATGGTCAGCGAGTTACGCCGGCGGTGGCTGAGAAGGTGGGCTACAAATTTCGCTTCCCGAAACTCGATGAAGCCCTCGGAAATCTGGTCGGGTGAATCGAGAATGAAGAAGTGGTGAGTGGTGAGTGGTGAGTGGTTAGGGACTGTAAAAATACAACTTCCCGTTTTTATCGAAAGTCACCCGGAGAGATCCAATTTCAGAACAGGAAACCACGAAATACACGAAAAACACGAAAAAGAAATCCAAAGACTTCAATGGGGTCTGAGCTTTTGTCAGGCGGTTTAGTCAATCGGTTACGGTCGGCTTCACTGATTGGCCGTCCTTTGTTGTCAAGGGTGTACATTCCTCCCTTGCTATCTAAATAAAAGGACAGCATCCCGGTTTGGCCATATTTGACCGGCACACCGGAAAGCTCATACCGGCTTCGATCTTCACTGACCTTCAGTTCAAACAGATATCCCTGGCGGCCAGGCCGTGATTCATCAGATCCAAAAATATAGCATCCGCTGGAGCGGACCAGTTCGTCCCTGGTTGCAAAGGCTCTGGTTTGGTGGAGAGTCTGGTACATTTGCTGCAATTCACGAATCTTGTAAACCGCTTCCTGAGCCGCTGTTTCATTTTGAACAATATCCAGAAATGCTCCCTGGTCGAGCCTGATTTGATCAACGTACTCTTCAAACTTTCGATTGCGTCCGCTTTCCCAAAGCAAGGTTGCCATCATTGGCTGGAGTTGGAGTTCGAGCAAGCGAAGTCGCCTCATGCTCGCGACATTTTCTTCGGTAACTTGGTGTTGTTGTTCTTTTTGCAAAATTTTGAGCGTCTGGCCCAGAGCATCAATGGTTTTCTGTTTGTCTCCGATGGAGTGATACAACACGATCCTGGCCAGAGATTCAATGAGGTCAGTCGCAAAAACATATGAGAGGTCAGCTCCCACCATCATCTGGAATTGATCTTTGGCCTGTTTCACAATTTTCAAAGCCTGGTTGATGTTCTCAAGGGATTCGGTCCGCAACCCAAGACGAGCCTGTGCACTCGCCATTCCTGCCAGAAGTCCCATTTCAGTATATTGATTACCGAATGATGGCTCCTCAGGATTATTAAGCCCCAGTTGTTGCTGCTCAAACTGAACTGTTTTGAAGGTCGTCAACCCTTGGGTGAACATGTCGAGGGCTTTTTGGTGCTGGTCGAGGTTTTGATAAAGACACCCGGCATTGATAAATGCCCTCACGGCAATGAACTGCATCTGTGGATCCATTTGGGGGACAAGGTTGATAAGTCCCTGGGCAAGTTCAAGAGCTTTGGCTGGTTCATTGATTTCACCGAAATAGTCAATTAAAAGAAGGGTTGTATCCACCATCAAATAGGGGTCAGTTGCTACTGAAACCGCAATTCCTTGCTGGTAACTATCAACTGCTTTTGAGACATCACCTTGTTTCCGGTACAAATCACCAATCTGCCGCAAGGTCAAAACTACCTGGTGAAAATCTTTCAGTTCCCGATAGAGTTGAAGTTTTTTGAAGCCGGTTTCAAGGATTTGAGGAATCTCAGTTTCCGGGTCATAGTCCAATCCCAGGCTGTGCCAGGCGTCAGCTTCTTTCTGTTTGTCATGGTTGGCCTGGAAGATTCGAATGATTTCCTGATGCAACTCTCTGACTTTTTGAGGATCTTTCATGGAGTAGTCATAGATTTGGGTCAGTTCCTGCAACAATTCCGCTTCACTTACATAATCGTTGGTTTCCTGATAGATTGCGCGAATTTGACCATAATGGTTGATTCTCTGCTGAGTAACCTCCCGGCTTGACTCCCAGCTACTATTCGCCAGTGCATAAAGTGTTGTGGCAATTTGAGATTTGTTGCCCACCGCCTGCCAGAGTGCCAGTGATTCTGTAAGCGCGGTTTTTGATTTTTCACGGTCAAATGATTTATAGCTGCACCCAAGAAGGTATCGGGTCAAAGCTTCCCCAGATTTGTCCTCAACCTGGCGCCAGACTGGCAGTGCCTGCTGTAAAACTGAGACCGCTTCTTCCTGGGTATCGCCGTGCATCAACAAGGTGCTGCCTTTGGCAACCAATTGTTCGGCCTTGAGCCGCTCCAAATCACGTTGAGACGGGTGGTGAATAATTTCGGCTGATATCCGATAGAGCCCAGCATGGTTAAATCCGGTTGCTGTCACTGAAATCTGATATTTCTCCGCTGTATTTGCCAAATAAGACAGGTATTCAGTGCCAGTATTCTGATTCCATAAAGTAAATGCGTGATGGGTGATATTGATAGCCTCAAGGCACTTATTCTTTGAATTGAATAACGCCACTTCAACATCAATTCCATCTTGTTCAACCACCACATGCAGCAACTCACCCTTGTTGAGTGAAAAGACAATCCGATGCTGTTCTTCAGAAGCAATTTTAAATTTAGCTGGTGTGCCTGGAGTCACTTGCTGGTCAATCTGTGTTTTAGGTTGGAATGTGGCAACGTATGTTTCAGACAACTCGCGGCCATAACTGGTGACAGTGCCAAATAAATTGATAAAAACAACCAGGAGCGATATTTGTATAAAATAGAAGGCTCTTTTCATACCTGGAGAAATCCTTTCACTTGCTGATCTGGAAAAGCAGTTTGAGGGTGATTTGGGGGAGCAATCAGATTTCAGGCGATGTTCACAAGACAGCCCAAATGATCTGGACCCCCGTTGTGCTTTTCTTTTTGCAATCAGGGTGCCAGATGAATAAGTTGCTTTCTGTGAATGAGTTGAGTTGTGGTTTAATTTCTTGGGTGGCGGATTTAAGACGAGGTTAAATTTTATCTGGTCAAAATTAAACCAAAAGTAAATAAGACAGGGTTCAGTCGTTTAAAAATACAAAAGCCCTGCCTGGCACCAGCCAGGCAGGGCTTTTTGATTAGGGGAATACAACTTGGCTCTGATTTAGGTGCCGAGTTCCCAGCTATTGATGTACTCGACCATTTCTGGGGTCAGGGTATCAATTTTGACGCCCATGGCTTCGAGTTTGAGCGAAGCAATTTCCTGGTCAACTTCACCGGGCAGCACGTGCAACTGGTTGGCCAGTTTGCCTTCGTTTTTCTTGAGGTATTCAGCGGAGAGTGCCTGGTTGGCAAAGCTCATATCCATCACACTGGCCGGGTGGCCTTCGGCGGCGGCGAGGTTGACCAGACGGCCTTCGCCGAGCACGATGACGCGGTTGCCGGTTTCGGTGACGACATATTCGTCCACAAATTGCCGGACTGACCGTACGTCAGATGACATTTCCTTGAGTGCCACGAGGTTCAGTTCGAGGTCAAAGTGACCGGAGTTGCACACAATCGCGCCATCTTTCATCACTGAAAAATGTGGCACGTCAATCACGTGCCGGTTGCCGGTGACGGTGATAAAGATATCGCCGACTTTGGCAGCTTCGGCAATCGGCATCACGCGGAAGCCTTCCATGACCGCTTCAATCGCTTTAATCGGGTTGATTTCGCAAACGATGACATTGGCGCCCATGCCACGAGCGCGCATGGCCACGCCTTTTCCGCACCAGCCAAAGCCAACCACGACGATATTGCGACCAGCGAGCAGGATGTTGGTCGCGCGGATCACGCCATCGAGTGTGGATTGACCTGTCCCATAGCGGTTGTCAAAGAAGTGTTTGGTCTGGGCATCGTTGACCGCAATCACCGGGAAGGGCAGTACACCCGCCAGTTGCATGGCCTTGAGGCGCTGCAAACCAGTGGTGGTTTCTTCGGTGCTGCCAATGATTTCCGGGAGCAGTTCACGGCGTTCCTTGAGCACGGTTGACACCACGTCACCACCGTCGTCAATGACAATGTGTGGTCGGTGATCGAGGGCAATATTCACATGCTGGTTGTATGTTTCAATGGATTCACCCTTGCGGGCAAAGACTGGAATCCCAAAGTCAACCACCAGGGACGCCGCCACGTCATCCTGGGTTGAAAGTGGATTGGAGGCAATCAGCACGGCATCGGCGCCGCCAGCTTTGAGCGTGCGGGCGAGGTTGGCGGTTTCAGTGGTCACGTGGCAGCAGGCCACGATGCGAAGTCCATCCAGGGGGCGTTCTTGGGCAAACCGCTCGCGAATCAGGCGCAGAACAGGCATTTCACGTTCGGCCCATTCAATCCGCTTGAGCCCCTGTGGCGCCAGCGACAAATCGGCGACATCATAATTCTTAACAGGAACAGTGCTGCTCATAGATCTCCTTAAAAAGTAAAAAAGTCAGTAGTCAGTAGTCAGTAGTCAGTAGTCAGTAGTCAGTAGCTGAGTGTTGGGGGGGAGTTCTCTGTCAAGTCTATTTGGTTCTTTTTGAACTATTTGCAAAGAGTTCTTTTCAAGGTCTTTACAAACTGCAATACCTGGGTTTGGTCTACTGACTACTGACTGATCAACTACTGACTACTGACTACTGACTAAAAGATTACAGCCCGGCGTCTTGACGCAGAATCTCAGCTTTGTCGGTGCGTTCCCAGGTAAAGCTGCTTTCGGTGCGTCCAAAGTGACCGAAGGTTGAGGTTGGCAGGTAGATTGGACGTCGCAGGTCGAGCGTTTCGATGATGCCTTTCGGCGTCAACTGGAAGTGCTCGCGAACCAGACCCGAAAGCTTGTCTTCGTCAATTTTGCTGGTGCCAAACGTTTCGACATACACCGAAACCGGTTCGGCCACACCAATGGCATACGCCAACTGAACCTGACATTTATCGGCAATCCCGGCGGCAACGATATTTTTGGCAACGTGGCGCGCCATATACGTCGCGGACCGATCCACCTTTGTCGGATCCTTGCCCGAGAAGGCACCTCCGCCGTGCGGCGCGTAGCCTCCATAGGTATCCACAATGATCTTGCGACCGGTGAGCCCGGTGTCGCCCTGTGGGCCACCAACCACAAACCGACCGGTTGGGTTGATGTGATACTTGGTGTTTTTATCAATCAAATGGCCGGGAACGGTGTTTTTGATGACGTGCTCCAGAATATCGCGACGCAGGGTGTCAGTTGAAGTCGCATCACTGTGCTGGGTTGAGATTACAACCGCATCCACCCGGGTCGGGCGACCGTTGCGATATTCAACCGTCACCTGTGATTTCCCATCCGGACGCAGGTACTCAAGCAATCCTTCCCGGCGGACGTTGGACAGGCGACGGGTCAACTGGTGAGCCAGTTGGATCGGAAGCGGCATCAACTCTGGGGTTTCGTTGCAGGCAAATCCGAACATCAATCCCTGGTCGCCAGCACCACCGGTGTCAACGCCCATGGCAATATCGGGTGATTGCGAATTGATGGTGGAAATAACGGCACAGGTATGAAAGTCAAAGCCGTAGGATGCGTCAGTATATCCGACGTGTTCCACGACGCGGCGGGCGACTTTCGGGAAATCCACAAAACTGGTGGTGGTGATTTCACCCGCGATTAAAACCAGACCAGTGGCCAAAAGGGTTTCGCATGCAACGCGACCCATTGGGTCTTCGCGCAAGACTTCATCAAGAATGGCGTCAGAAATCTGATCCGCCATCTTATCGGGATGGCCTTCGGTAACAGACTCTGAAGAGAATAGAAAATTTCCGTGACTGCTCAAGCGACGTCCTCCAAAAAATAACTGAGTGGGATTCCTCAAGAGGGTATGAATGCGGAGTGAGAAATCCATTGAGGGTTGGGATAGCTGAAAAAATGAATTTTTTCAGACCGCGCAAACTATACAATAAGGCTCGGGGTGTCAAACAGATTTTGGGAAAGTAAGGTGAACTTGTTATGCGGGAATAGGTTAGCCTGGATTAAATTCCCGGAAAGTACGAGTGGGGGGCTGCATTTTTTTAAGGATTCGGCAAGTACGGTTGGTGTGCTTAGAGGCGTTTGATTTCGCTCAGGCGACCAATATCCATTGAGATCTTTTGATCATCGGTTGGCCGGTTGTAAATATCCGTGAATTTTGCATTCCAGGTGATTTCATCAAATTTGTAGGATGACCGGGCATGAACAATCTGGGAAAATGTCTCTTCGATGCCCTGAAGCAAGATCAAAAATTCCGCATCCGAATCTTCCAAATCCTGGGCCGTCAGTCCATGGAGCGGGCTCTGGTTGTCAATTGGATGCACAATGGTCCAGCTCAACGGAAAAAAGATTACTTTTCCACGTTCGAGTGGGAGCAGATGAAAGCGGCGGACCTGTCGTCCGTTCTCCATTTCAAACCGACTGAGCAGCACTTTGGCTTCGACTTCAATGAGTTGGTTACTGCGAGCGTTTGCAATGCGAAATTCAAAGGCTGTTCCATCTTGATAAGGGGCAATGATGGCGTGCGTGCTGAAGAGAATTTTGGCCGACGGGCGTGAAAACCGGGCAAATACGACACCTGTGACCAGTGCAATTCCAAGCAGGCCGGTGAACGCTTCGACCGTCACCACAATGTTGGCTGCCAGCCCAATCGGGTTGACATGTCCGTACCCAATCGTGCCCAGCGTTTGAACACTGAAAAAGAAAGCATTCAAAAACGCGTTGTGGGTCATCATGTTGTCGGGAAGACTCAGGGCATGTGGGCCACACACCACATATAAACAAGCAAAAAAAGCATTTGTCCCGAGGTAAAAGAGCATGACGGCGCCAAAAAACCTGGGCCAACTGAGCGTCAAGAGCGTGTGGTACAGACTGAGTGACGTCCAAAAGTTCAACCCAGTGCGCTTGACATTAAAACTTCCATCGGGGTTGAGAAGCCGCTGGCGGCTTTCACGTGTGACAATGCTGCCAAACCCCAAATCACGAATTTCTTCATCTGGGGGCGGTGGGGAGGGTGGTTGAAGCATAAATGGAATGAAATAAAGAGATGATGGGCTCAAAAAGTGACACAATGAGTTTGGCGGAAGAAGCCGGGAATCGAAAACAATGTCGCCGGGTTTCACATCTGCAAACCCGAATTTTCAACGCATACATCTTGATACTGCCGGCAAGAATCAATTTACAGTCAGTCTGGGCTTGGAGTTGGAATGGGAGTCGAAAGTGGGTTTCAATCAAAACCCCAAACCCCAAACCCCACAACCCTGAACCCGCAACCCTGAACCCCCAAACCGGTTTCTTCAACCTGAAGAAAATTGACGCAAACTGAAGTTTTCGAACGGTCATGTGGTATCTTGAGCTTGACATAGTAAGTATTCCTGTTGAATATAGCGCATCGTGCTTGTACGAGGTCAACAGACTCGGCCCGCAAGGGCCGGGCTTGAGTCGCGTACCCACGACGCCATCCTGCCGGATGGCCCACCGTGGTTGCATTGGCTCAAGCTCCGGTTGACCAGACCCCCGTGCAAATCACGGGAACCGATTGGGAAGAATCGATAGGTACCGGCGGATACCGCCTCAGTCCGCTGCTCTACGGTGGCCGGTTAAACAGGCATGGGAGTCAGTGCCGGTGCCGGTCACGGCAAACCTTCCCCAATCCGGTCGGGAGGAGGACGGATTCAACCGACGGTGACAGTCCGGTTGATACGCGCTACTCTCCGCAAGGAGAAGTTTGAGGTATTTTTTACCTCAAGAAAGAAAGTGGATGGGGTTACCTTCCTCCACTTTCTTTTTCCCTCGTAACACACAAGGAGCGGCGTTTCCTCCCGGCCCTCAAGGACCGGGTCTCCACGCCGAAGATAGGATGAACACATTGCCTTACCCAAGCCTCGTCAGTCATTAAATTCCAGGTTGCTACCCTACACCCTAACCAACAAGGCATCATATATTTAGCGCCTCGGAACGGTTTCGGAAACTGGCCGCAGATCCAGCCGAATCCTTTCTGATTGACGGACGAATTTGCATTTCGTGGCTTCCACCACGCAAGGAGAATAGAACAACATGCGACCTATTAAGCACGCCGAGAAGGCATTGACCAAGATTGCCGGTGGGCTCTTCAATGCTATTCAATCTGTCAACAAATACAGGCCTGCTCCTTCCTTCACCCCGAAATGGTCCGACAAACCGATTCCAAAATCCTGGCAAAAAACCAAGCCGACGCTTGGATGGCCACGAACCACTGATTCGCTGTGCCCCCGATGCGTGATCGAAGCTCGCGAGCAGATCATCAAGGGCGATAAAGATTACACCGTGCTGATCAATGAAAAGGTCGGTGAAATCAAAGCCCAGATCGTGAAGCGTGGCAATGAAGTTTGGATGGAGAAGGAATGCCCAATCCATGGCAAATATGAAGATTTGATGGCCATTGACGCCGAGTTCTTGGGCAAAATCGAGTCCATGTTCCCAGGTCGTGACATTGATGCTCACAACGACGACAAGCTGCACAATCACGGCACCAGCACCATCAAGCACGGACGTGGTTCAGTTCTGACCATTGACTTGACCAACCGCTGCAACATGATGTGCGACCCGTGCTTTATGGACGCCAACCAGGTTGGCTTCGTCCATGAACTCTCGCTCGAAGACATCAAGGAAGTCCTCGACAACGCAATTTCCATCAAGCCCCGTCGCCAGATGTCGGTTCAGTTCTCAGGCGGCGAACCCACCCTCTCGCCACACTTCTTTGAAGCCATCGAATACTCACGCAAATTGGGCTATAACAGTGTCCAGGCTGCGACCAACGGGATTGAATTCGCCAAGAGCAAAGAATTTTGCCGCAAGGCTGCTGAAGCCGGATTGCGCTATGCCTACCTGCAATTTGACGGAATCGGCAATGACGCCAACAGCCATCGTCAGGTCGGCAACTTGTTTGATGTCAAATTGCGTGCCATCAATAACATGCACGAAGCCGGCATCGAAATTGTGCTTGTGACTACCCTCGTCAACAACGTCAACAATGATCAGGTCGGCCCGGTGATCGAGTTTGCGATGAGCAATCCCAAGAAGATTGCTTTCGTGTCGTTTCAGCCCGTGTCCTTCACTGGTCGTGACGAAGAAGTGACCGATGACCGCCGCTTTATGCAGCGCTACACGCTGTCACATCTGGCCCACGACGTGAAGAAACAGGTCGGCATCACTGAACCCACCCGCGATTGGTTCCCGATTTCGATTATGGGCACCATTGCTGACTTTGCGGATCTGGCTCACGGCCCACAGGCTGAATTTGGTCACTTGAGCTGCGGCTGCCACCCGAATTGCGGTGTTGGTACGGCGCTGATGATCAACAAGGAAACCAAGGAAATGGCCCCGGTGCCACAGTTCCTGAACGTGCCACAGTTCCTCAAGGACATGACCAAGGTGACTGATGCTGGTCGCAGCAAGAAGTTTTCAAACCTCATGATCGGTCTGGCCCTGCTCAAGAACTATGACCCATACGGTGCTCCGACCAGCCTGAGCCTGTTTGACCTGTTGAAGAAATTTGACAAGTCGCTTGGTTTGACTGGCCGCAACTATGGTCGCGTAGACGGCAAGCGCACCATGGAAGATATCGTCAAGCGTCGCCAGGATCCATGGAACTTCCTCTTTATTGCCGGTATGTGGTTCCAGGATCTGTTCAACTATGATTTCCGCCGAACGGAAATGTGCATCATTCCTTATGGAACGCAGGAAGGTGAAATTTCCTTCTGTGCTTACAACACCGGGGTCGGCTGGCGCAATATCCTCGAAGATATGCACCAGAATGCCAAGGTGGCCGAATGGTACAAAAAACATGGCCGTCACGAAATCTTTGCGAAGAATGCTGATGTGCCGCTCGAAACCACTGAGCACCACCTGATTATCAATGAAGATCACGCCGCTCGCGTCCGTGACCGTTCAGATGCTGTTCCAATGACAGCGGCTGAAGAAAAAGCGATGATGCGCAAACTCTTCAATGAAAAGGTTCTCGGTCAGAAGAGCCCCGAAGGCAAACTGGTTCAGCTTGGCCGCAATAAAGCCAAAAAAGTACAGGAAGAACCGGTTGGCGCTGGTGTTCCACCAAAACCACCTGAAACTCTGTAAGCTGATTTTTGCCCAGTTGGTCCGTTTAAAACAAAACAGCAGTCAGTGCCCTGGCACTGGCTGCTGTTTTTCTTTTGGGCATCAGATTATAGTCAGGTAATCCCAGTTCTGGGAAAAGGACAAAAAGGACAAAAGGGACAAAAAAGGACATAAAAGCAAACCCCCTGACCCCTGACAAGATGACCGATTGACAGGGTGACAGGGTGACAAGATGATAGAATGACAAAGTGACGAGATAACTCGTTCATTCTTCATTCTTCATTCTTCATTCTTCATTCTTCATTCTTCCTATGTTTTCACTCGCCAGTGATTTTCGCCTTGCCGGGCGAACACTGCTCAGAAATCCAGGCTTTGTCGCGGTCGTCGTCTTGACGCTGGCTATGGGGATTGGTGCGAACACCGCTATTTTTTCGGTGGTCAATGCGTTGTTGCTCCAGCCGTTGCCATACCAGGAATCTGACCGACTGGCTGTGATTTGGGGGTACAACCCTCCAAAAATTGAGGATCGAAATGTGATCTCGCCATTTGTGTTTCGCTTTTATCGCGAACATATGGCGACTTTCGAACAACTGGCCGCTTTTAGTATGCCCAAAGCGACGCTCACGGGTGCCGGCGATCCTGAGGAAGTCCAGCTTCAAATCACAACCGAAAATCTGTTTGGCATGCTTGGGGTAACGGCGCAGCTTGGACGAACTTTTACAATCGAAGACACTCGCCCTGAGGCTGCGTCAGTCGTGGTTCTGAGCCACGAGTTATGGCAAACCCGATTTGGAGGTGACCCGAAAGTCATTGGTCGAAAGGTGTCACTCAACAGTCACCCTACAACCGTGATTGGTGTTATGCCGCCCTACACTCAGTTCAACCTGCTTCCAAATTCCTTCAAATTCCGCCCGGCTCAAGTCTGGCAACCCGTCATTTACAGCGATAGTTTCTACCAGACCCATTTGGGCTATCTGTTTGTGGTTGGCCAGCTCAAGGCTGGTACTTCGCTCAGAACAGCTCAAGACGAACTGGATGCAGTGACCCGGCAACTCTCGGTGCACCATCCTGAGGCCAACACCCGGCGACAGTTTAAGGTTGTGTCACTGCGTGAAGAACTGGTTGGGGCAATTCGACCGGCGTTGTACGCGCTCTTTGGGGCGGTTGGGGTGGTGCTCCTGATTGCCTGTGCCAATGTTGCCAATCTACTGCTGGCCAGAGCCGTTCGCCAAAAACACGAATTTGCCCTTCGCTGCGCGATTGGTGCCAGCCCCTGGCAGGTGTTTCGCCAGTCGTTGATTGAAAGCCTGTTGCTGGCCGGGATGAGTGGTGGGTTGGGGGTGTTGATTGCCCGATGGGCAGTTGATTTTCTGCTGGTGCTCAGCCCGAAAGAAATCCAGTGGCTCAACGTGATCCAGCTTGATCGGCGGGTGCTGGGCTTTACCCTGGTGTTATCGCTGGCAACAGGAATTGGATTTGGGCTGTTTCCAGCACTGGCGGTTGCACGGACCAATCTGGCGAGTGTGCTCAAACAGCAATCCATCACGATTGTTTCACCGCACAATTTCCTTCGGAGCACCTTTCTGGTGGCTCAGATTGCCTTGACAGTGGTCCTGCTGATCATTGCCGGGCTGATGATCCGGAGTTTTCTGCGGATGCGAGCGGTTGACCCTGGATTTGACTCAGCCAATGTGATTACCGCCCGGGTTCAGCTTCCAGGAAGTCGGTACCGGAACCCAGCTCAACGGATTGAATTTTTCAGCCAGTTGATTCAACGGATTCAGGCAATCCCCAACGTGGTCTCGGTTGGGGGCACCAATTCGCTTCCATTCACAGGGGCGCGAATTGAAACCGATTTTGAGATTGCCGAACGCCCCACTCCTTCACCGGGTGAGAACTGGCTTTCCGAGATTGAAATCGTCAGTCCTACCTTTTTCCAGGCGATGGGCATGCCGGTCATTCAGGGGCGCACCTTCTCACCACAGGAAGCGCACATCAAGAGTCAGGCTGTGATGATTAACCAGATGCTTGCCCGCCAGTACTTTGGCGCTGAAAACCCGGTTGGAAAACATCTGGTATTTCGTGAAGCGGACTCAGTGGATACCCTGGAAATTATCGGAGTCGTGGCCGATTCGTGCCATCGAGGACTTGATTGCCCAATTCGTCCAAAATGCTACTGGCCGCATCCACAACTGGTGCTCAATTATATGAGTCTGGTGATTCGGACCAGTGATGATTCAGGGCCGGTGGTGACCGCGATTCGCCGTGAACTGGCCAGCCTGGATGCCGATCTGGCGCTGTCTGAAATCCAGCCGCTTGAAGTCCTGCTGGCTCAATCAATTGCCAAAGCGCGGTTTAGTATGCTGTTGTTTTCAATTTTTGGCGGGTTTGCCCTGGTGGTGGCAGCGATTGGGATTTATGCCGTAATGTCCTACACGGCTGCTGAGCGGACCCGTGAGATTGGGCTTCGGCTGGCGCTTGGCGCACAACCTCTGGATATTGTGAAACTGATTGTCGGCCAGGGAATCAGCCTGACCTGTATCGGGATTGGCCTTGGAATTGCAGTTGCTTTGGGATTAACGCGGTTGTTAACGACGCTGCTCTATTCAGTCAGTGCGAGTGATCCGCTGACGTTTTTTGGTATGGGATTGCTTCTGGTAGCTGTTGCCTGTCTGGCCTGCACCATGCCGGTCCGGCGGGCAATGAAGGTCAATCCCGTTGTGGCCCTGTGGAGTGCAGCGGCTTGACGCTACCGTGGATGCCTGGCAAAGAAGTCCCACACGACATCTGTCGCGTTGAGGTCACGTGATGGCGGTTCGGTGGTGAATCCTTGCGCATCAGGCCAGGGATGTGGGCCATCCACAATCGTATAAAACTCAACTTCGGTTCGATTGCGCCCGCCAGTATACGTCTCGTGGATAACCTTCCCAGTTTGTTGAGTTTGTGGTGTCGGATTGCACCCGGTGAGGTTGATCCACGTCTTGACGCCCAGAGAGGCCGGATTGAAGACAAAGTCACCCGTGGCACGGCCAGTTCCACCGGTGTAAGGTGCGGCCCCGTCGCCAGTCCCATGAATGACGATCAGGGAAAGCGGTTGTGACGGCAGGGTATTTGTACTGTTTAACGGGCCGGCAACCGGACCAATCGCCGCAAAGGTATCGGCCATTTCACACCCCAGACGATAGGCCATCATGGCGCCGTTGGAATGCCCGGTGGCGAAAATTTGATTCGGATCAATGTTGTATCGACCTTTGAGACGTTCAACCAGTTCGCGGATAAACCCGACATCATTGCTGTTTTGGGCCTGGGCCCGGCCACAGCACGTCCAGGCATTCCAGGTTTGGAGAACGCCATCACCGCTGTAGCCATTCGGATAGACCACAATAAAGCCTTCCTCATCAGCTTTTTTCGAGAAAGCCGTTACATTCTCGATATTTTTGGCATTTCCACCGCCGCCGTGAAGCACCACAACCAGCGGGACCGCTTTCTGAGTATTTAATCTGGGCGGAAGGTGCAGTCGGTAACTTCGTTCAACACCTTCAAATTGAAATGATTCGGTAATGGTCGAGCGATTGATTTGCGTGGCTTCCTCCAGACGTTGCCTGAGTCCTGCCCGTCGGTTGCGTTGAGCGGTAACTCCAAGCGCTCCAAGCAGGCAGATCAAAAGGAAGCTCACTCCAAGAAATTGAGAGGATACCCTGACAAAATTGCGCTTCATATATACCTCGTTTGGTTAGTGACTGGTGCTTTGGAACCAGTACCTTCGAAGAATCAGTCACCGGTCACCAGAAATTTTCTTCCAATGAGAGCCCAAACGAGGCAATTTAGTTTTGAAGAAATTTGGAAAAGCGGCGTCAAGTGAACCGCACTCCGAAAGACTCTGAATGTTAGGGACCCAGAAGAAAATAAAATCCCACTGAAATCGGGTTCAGGGTTCAGGGTTCAGGGTTTCGGCGATGAGTTGACTGATCCCACTCAAGATGAAGACTGGGGAACTGGCGGGTACCACTCAACGTGGAGTATCTGG